>CAKMZU010000135.1 GCA_929200485.1 uncultured Gammaproteobacteria bacterium
TTTAATATCAGATGTTTATGCGAACATACTACTTTTTAACTGATTTTTCTAGGATCAGTGATGCAGATCAAGAGCATCTTACAAAAATTAAACAGCGTTACCGTAGAGAGTTTAATAAACTAGAAAAAGCCAAGGGCTAACTGAATCGGTAAAGGTGGTTGCCAAACCACAGTTATTATCAGTATAGAAAGATAGATCCGCCGAGGCTTTAGATGGGGCAGCGAAAACGGTGCTTTGGCTCAACCTCAACCAAAAGATAAAAACTAATGGATAGTGACCTTATCCATTTTTCAGCAAATATTGCAGCCCAGTCTGTCTTTTTTGTTGATCTCGTTGGTGAACAGCCATCGCCATCGCTCGACGCGTTCCTGTCATCACACACAACTTCTTAGCACGAGTAAGCCCAGTATAAATCAGATTCCGATAAAGCATTTTAAAATGCTGACTTAAGACAGGCATAATCACCGCCTCAAATTCACTGCCTTGCGATTTATGAATGGTGATTGCATAGGCTAAATCTAATTCCAGCATGGCTTCTTTCTGGTAGTGAACTTCCCTATCCCCTGGCATAAAAACTACCACACAGCGCATTTCTTGATTATCAATGTCTGTAATCTGACCTATATCCCCGTTATAGACATTAAGATCATAATTATTTCGGCGGTGAATCACTCGATCACCCACTCTAAACAATCGACCACCTACAGTAATTTCTACTTTATTACTCATCTTAGGGTTAACTGCTGCCTGAATTTCCTGATTCAGGTTTGTTGCACCTAAAGTGCCACGCGTCATCGGTGTCAAGATTTGTATCTCGGTATGATCACCGTAATATTTGGGTATCCACTCACAATAAAGCTTTTTAACAACATCCAATGCGGATAGTTTGTAATGTAACGATGACCAAGGGTGAACTTTTTTTAACACTGAGCGGAAGGCATCAATAGCTTTTTCTGATCGCTGAATATCCTCAAGATTAACGTGCTTAAAGGCATCAGGAATAACTAAATCGTCTTCATAAGCTGACCGAATGACTTCTTTCGTCCGAAATTCATAGGCTTCATCTTCCAGCACATCAACAGAAATTTCAGAAGCTTCGTTAGCCACTGCAAATGCATTCCCTTGATGTTCAGTGCTTCCAGCTAACGTTAAAGGCTCCGTTCGCTCCATCTGAAAAGCAAAATAACGTTTAACATTAGCGATAAAACCAAGCTGCTTTTTGGTGGCTTGATCACTATCTAAAAAAAGACAATCAACTCCTTGCCTCCATAAATCTGGCTGATAAAAAGGTGACGGAATTTTCGGCACCACTCCTGCATTAATCTTGTGTGCGAATTGAATGATGCTTGAGGTTTTAGCCTGCCTAAAAATTTGCGTCAATCGGAAACACGGCAAAGCTTCAGAGGAAATAATATCTTTTAATAAGTTACCTGCACCTACCGAGGGCAACTGATCTGCATCGCCTATCCACAAAACCTGACAATTTTTGGGCGTTGCGCGAAAAAGTGCAGCAGATAAATTAACATCCAGCATGGAACATTCGTCAACAATAATAAAATCAGCCTGCAGAGGATTTTCCTGGTTTTTCTGAAAGCCGTCATGTTTCCATTCAAGTAATCGATGCAAGGTTTTTGCCTCTCGACCAATGACTTCGGACATACGTTGCGTGGCTCGCCCTGTAGGTGCTGCAAGCAAGACACGCTTACCCATGGCCTCTAACAATTTGACAATCACAAGTGTTGTGGTGGTTTTACCACAACCTGGGCCTCCTGTTAAAACAGCGAATGGATGTGATACCACACCTGCGACGGCTTGTATCTGCTCCTCACTCAATTTAAGGGTATGTTTTTGACAATATCTATTAACCCATTTCAGTACACGCTCACAATCTACATCTAACGACCCTTTCATGGCATTTAGGTACTTGGCAACATAATCTTCATCATAATAGAGTGACTTCGAATAATAACAGGTAACCTCTTTATCACCTTCTGGCAAAAGGCGAAGTTTTAATAGATGCTCTTGCTCCATCATCTCCAATATTGGCAAGAGACGATCATCAACCTCTAATTCCAATAAACTAACGACTTGCTTATATACTTGCTGATAAGTGAGGTAACAATGCCCCTCCTCTCGGCTCGCTGCCAATACGTGTTGGATTGCCGCTGTCAACCTTAGCTGACAGTCTTCTTCAAAGCCTAAACTTAACGCAACCTTATCGGCTGAAAAAAAACCAATACCATAAAAATCCCTGGCAAGTTGATAAGGGCTTTCTTTCACTCGAGCAATGGCTTTATCCCCATAAAGCTTAAATATTTTAACCGCAAACAATGTGCTAATGCCGTGATCCTGAAGAAACATCATCACATCTCGGATTGCCGTATTCTCTTTCCAAGCCTGTTTAATTTGAACAAGCTTTTTTTCTGCAATACCCGGCACATCCATTAGCCTTTCTATCTCATGATCAAAAACATCCAAGGTATTCTCTTTGAAATAGCGAACGATGGTTTTCGCTGTTTTAGGCCCTATGCCTTTAATCAAGCCTGAACCTATATATTTTTCAATCGATGCTGTCGTAGCCGGTTTTTTCTCAACGGCTTTTATGGCTCTAAACTGTCGACCAAATTTCGCATTCATCACCCACTGCCCAGTAAACTCCATAGTTGCACCCGCAAAAACTTTGGTCTGGTGAACAATAACCGTTTCTTGCTCCGCTTGCCTTGTCAAAGGCTGAACACGGAGCACTGACCAACCATTTTCAGGGTTATGAAAAGTCACCCGATTAACAATGCAAGCGAGTTTAATAACATCATCATGGGACTGAGCATTCATAAAAGCATCATCAACCCGTTTGAGACTTCCGTGACACTAAGATACTAAGTGCCATCAATTTACCTGTTTTTTCTTGATAGATTTCATCATTATTCCAGCCTCTCGCCCCAGCTTATTATTCAACTAAAATCCCTTAATGAGGTTCACCATATCATCCAATGAGATTTTGCCACTCATTTCCGTACCTTCCAGTAAATTAGACGCTAAATCGCGTTTTTCAGTATGCATGTCAACAATTTTGGCCTCAATAGTATCACTGGTAACTAACCGATAAATCGTTACTGGGCGTTTCTGTCCCATTCGGTGCGCACGATCCGATGCTTGATCCTCAACCGCTGGGTTCCACCAAGGATCCATATGAATCACATAATCAGCAGCGGTCAAATTCAAACCTGAGCCACCTGCTTTAAGGCTTATCAAGAATACATCGCCTTCACCTGATTGAAAGGCATCCACCGCTTTTTGCCGTTTTTTAGCCGGCGTACTGCCATCTAAATACTGATAGCCGATGCCACGGTCATCCAGATAGGCCTTGATAATTTTCAAGTGGTCAACAAACTGACTAAAGACTAACGCTTTATGTTTGTTTTCCAGCAACTCATCAAGTGTTTCGGCAAA
The DNA here is from genome assembly GCA_929200485.1 of uncultured Gammaproteobacteria bacterium. Taxonomy (GTDB): domain Bacteria; phylum Pseudomonadota; class Gammaproteobacteria; order Pseudomonadales; family DT-91; genus CAKMZU01. The sequence continues at coordinate 3,451 of CAKMZU010000135.1, forward strand.
GACAGCGAGCTTTGCACTACTTATCTGGCTATCTGGCATCACCAATTGCGGGTGGCAACAGGCGCGACGTAGCCGCATGATTTCTGCCAGCATTTTAATGCGTTGTTGCCCAGGCTTTTCACTTTTAGAATCAGTAATATTTTTTAGCGCATTGCGACGAACGGCTTCATAAAACGCTTTTTCTTCTTTGCTTTGCTCGACATGCAAAGTGATTTCTGTACGCGCAGGCAATTCGGTTAACACCTCAGACTTTAGTCGCCTAAGAATAAAAGGCTGGATTAGTTGCTTGAGCTGTAAACGTACCTGATGATTCTTTTCGCTTTCGATCGGCGATGCAAAACGCTGGTTAAACTGCTCTAACGAACCGAGCAACCCCGGATTGATAAAATGAAAGAGATTCCATAATTCACCGAGATGATTTTCTATCGGCGTACCTGTTGCAATCATTTTAAAATCGCCGTCAAGCGCCATCGCTGCTTTTGAGCGTTTGGTTTGCGGGTTCTTAATGGCCTGCGCTTCATCAGCCACAATGGTATGCCATTTGACTGCCTTGAGTTTTTCGCCTTGCGTTTGCAGTAAACCATAACTGCAAATAATCAGATCGAATGCACCTGCGCTATTGAGCATTTTTTCCCGATCACCCCGCCCAAAGGTTTTGACGTTTAAGGTCGGCGCAAAACGCATCGCCTCCTCCGCCCAGTTAAAACAGACAGATGTCGGTGCCATGACAAGTGTTGGCCCACCCTTGGCTCTGGATAGAATTAACGCCAGCGATTGCAGGGTTTTACCCAGCCCCATATCGTCAGCAAGGCAAGCCCCTGCGCCCCAATGTGCCAATCGCGTCAACCATTCAAATCCTTCTTGCTGATAGCTTCGAAGTTCCGCCTGTAGGGTTGAAGGTACTTCTGGTGTTAATTGATAGGCCTCTTCCAGTTTTTTCTTTTGCTCCGTCCAAGGTTTAGACGACTTCACTTTCATGTCAGCGGTAATATCATCCAGCGCAGGACTCGCCAAGGCATGAAAACGGCCATTATCGGTTAGCTTGGTCATGGCACTTAAGCGTTTTTGAAGATCTTCCGTTAGCGCAATAAACTCACCCTCTTTAAGCTGCACAAAACGCCCTGGCGATTGCTGCACAAGTTCCATCACGTTTTGCAGCGACAAGACTTCGCCTTCACCAATATCCAACTGGCCATCCAATGAAAACCAATCGCGCTGCCGACGGATGGAAACTTGCATTTGCTCTGCACTTTTGGTGTTTCGAAGCTTTATTGGACTGCCCTTGGGCCAATGCAAATCCATATCAAGCGACGTTTGCTGTGCCTGCTGTAACTCCTGCAAGACCGTCAGCGCCTGCTCAGGTTCTTCCAAATACCATTCATTGCCCTGATCCGATAGGTAATCGCTATTATCAACAAGGCTTCCACATTGCTGAACCAGCTCATTAAATCGCTTTTTTTCTTCATCTACATGACGATGCGTTTGATATTTTTTTCCTTCAATATCAGCAAAAACCAACTCACGCCCAACGCCTGGCATAAACAGCTGTCCAGCCTCGCCAAAAGGTTGGCTGTAACAACCCACCTTTAACCCTTGCTGAAAGGGCTGTAAATGAATCTGCAATCGATCGTTAGGTTCCAGAGTTTCTGCTCCAGTATCCAGCCCCTCAATGTCAGAATGAATGGTGAGAAGCGGCGCAATAGCAGACAAACTCTGCAATACTTTTTCTTCTGCATCGACAGGCACTGTCAGCCCCTTTTCACCTATGATACCCGCAATGGTGATGTGCTGCTGATTAAAGGTTGTCAGATGAACCTGATATTCATTGTATTTATGAACATGAATTTCATCGTCACCACCATGGTGTGGGTAAGGCGTCAACTCAATTAACAAATTGCTGCCTTTTTTTTGCAACTGCAACTCAGGCTCGGCCTTTATCAGTGTCACAGGATGCGATAAATCATGCGACCAATAAACATGGGGATGCCCCACGGCAGCTAACAAACTTTCCTTACGTGGCAGCGCATAAGTCGTGTTGCGATAATAACCGTACTCGACTTCCATTCTGATCGTTGCACAGATTTGCTTGTCCTCTGGAGTGAGATAATCAATCTGCTCATCTGTGCCCATGAGTCGCTTCAATGCCACAGCACGCCCTTTGCTCCACGTGCCACTTTTGGTGAGTTTCTGTTCGCGGGGTTCCATTACAAAATATTGTTTTGTTCGCTCTTCCAGTATCCAAACCAATCGTTGCTGAGACTGCACAGCTGGATTACCCTTATTATCATCTCCAGGCGCAAGCAATGCCAACTCTGATAACGCACGCTCCCAAGGCGCTACGGTTTTGATGAGGGAGGATATCACAGGCGAGTATTCTTGCTCTCGCGAAGTGTCAACAACCTTTTCACCTTGAGAAAAAATATCCACAGTTTTATTTTTTCCTGTATTTTTTTTCAAATCACTCAAAAGCACTTCTGCCTCACGGCTACACCAGTGATAACCTTCTTTTGCAGCAATAAGTGCCGAATCACTCAGTTGTTTTACGTATTTTGAATCTAGATTTATCCCTTGCCACTTAAGACACGCACAATAAATCAGTATGACATAGGGTTCATCATCCTCTATTTCTTCTCTTCCCCAGAGTAAAAGCAAAGCTTCTGCATCTGGCTTTGATTTATTCAAGCGATAAAGCTCAATGAGCTCATGAATAACGATAATTTCCGTCAGCACTTCATTCTCTTTGATATATTTACAATGCTTGCCAAGCTCTTCCAGGCTCTTTGCCGAACCATTTTTCAGCAACGCCAGAGAATAAAACACGCTGGCCCATCCAACTAGGCTTGCAGAACGCTTTCGTGTAATTTTTCGTTTCACCGCTACGGCTTGAGCAAAGTGCGCTATGGCTGAATCATTATCCTGCTTAAGAAAGTCATACCAACCGCGCAACGCATGGGTTTTTTCATGGTTATCATGCTCAAGCGATGAGAAATCAGGAGATTCGCCTGCCAATAATTGATATTCAATGACCGCATGATGGAAAGCAGGTTGATTAAAATATCCCTCCGCCTGCTGCTCCTGTAACCCTTGAATCAAGCCTTGCGTGCTTTTCATCAACATGATGCTTTCATTTATTGTAGGGATAATTGTCTGTATCTGAATACTCAAGGGTTTTTCTCTTAGCCATGCAAAATTAATGGGTAAGACAATATCTCTAAATGGTCTCAACTCCTCGACAGGAACAGGCTCCATCGGTGTTTGCATTCCTAATGCGCCCCAAGCGGATTCTTCTTGATCAAGATAAATATCTTCTCTGAACTTACGAAAATTTTCTTTAGGGTCGCCATAGCGATGATATTTTGGCACGGGAATAATTTTGTTTGTCGCATCTACTACGGTTTTAAATACGTCTTTGTCACCAAAGGTTTGCGTAATATACTCAACGACTTCAGGTGCACATTGCAATTGATTGTTTGGATAGTGCAACAGGCCTGACTCAATCAATGTTTCTCGACCCGATTTTGTTAATTTTAACGCTTTATTTTTTTCATCTACCCAGCCTAACGCCTTAAGAATTGCATTTAAATGGCTTATTTGAACGGGTTGGTAAATTACTGACAGCACATAAAGCATACGTTTATCGCTATCGTCTAATTCATCATATTTTTTTGGCAGTGCCCGATATTTACTCATATTAAAATTTACTAGATTACCTGACTGGAAGACCACTAAAGTGCAATACCATCAAGATCAAAAGATCACTCAATAAACCCAAGAACATCCTCACCACCAAAACAGTCAGCGCTTTGATGTAAAACAATGGATTTCGATAATAAAATCCTCTATTGTGCGACGGAAAGCAATGGAAAAGCAAAATTTATTGATTCTTGTAAATGTTAATTGCAGACATAACGATTAGCGTTTAGAAGGCTTTTTCCTGATTAAATTCACCGTGAGTCAACATTATCCTCTCTTATGGCTAAAAAAACGCGTAGAAAATCCACCACTCCTAAAAACCCTGCCAGAGGCCCATTAGCCAGAAAACTCATAGCAGAATATAAAAAACACTTGGAAAACACTGTTACCGATTTGGCTAGCTGGAAAGAAGGCAAAGCCAATGCAGAAAAATTACAAGAAAGCATCGTTTCGGATAGCACACTTAAACAATACGATCCGCTTCATGCTCTCTATATTTATGGTCAAAATCAATTATCGGTTTTAATAGAGCAAATCATCAATCTAGAGTTGGTTGACTATTTAGGCAATATTTATGATGAACAACAAACTGAACACATGCCATCAGGGCCTCCCCAAAGCCCACTAACAGGGTCTTTTTTTACCTGCTGGGGTTCTTTCGACTTATGTACAAAAAGTGCAAAAAAAGAAACACTGGCCTCCATCGCTATTGACTTCTGCAAAGCTGTCGGTGTTGATCAATCCTTAATTGATCTCTACGAAACCATGCAGCAATCCCGGATGGGGATTTATATTCACCAAGGAACATCGGGTCGGTTTTTGTACTTACGAGAAATGATTACCGGCAAAGAAATCAAAGCCATTTGTGCCAGTGGTTATTTAGGTCAACCAGGGGAATTATGGTTTGTTCGTATCATGCCTCCTTTATCGAATAACCCTGTTGCCAATTACTCCGTGGTATTTACGACCCCTTATTTACTCACGGAAGTTGTGATTAAAGAAGATAGGCGAAATATAGTTGCCACCACCGAAACAAAATGGCAAAGCTATTTTGATCGGAATCTGGGCTACATAAAAGCCAGTTCCGAAATCGAAGCTTACGAGCAGCTTATGAAATATGGCCCAAACCCCTACTATTGGTCTGAATATATATTTCTCGCTTATTGCAACTCTACACCAGAAATGATTTGCTTAACTGGCATACCCGACATCATTGAGAGCCTACCTCACGGAGAAATGGCAAGAGACACTTTGCGTATATAAGCGTCAAAAGATATAGATCGCAATTTACAAAAACCATTAGTAATAATTAATTGATTACTTATCTTTGGGGCTATATAGTCCGCGAGTGGGTATTTTTGCCCACCTCGGAAACCTCAAAAACCGACCAAAAACCCAAAGCAAAAAATCCGAAAACTAAATACCAATAAAACCTCAAAACACTTTATATAAAGCACGCAATAACCTGCCATAGATACTAATCTGCACCGCTAATTAGAATGAACCTTCATAATCCCATAGCGTTTGCAGTATCAGGAACTGAACCCGCGTCCAACTAACACCACCAACCAACCTTCCAAAAAAATCAACAAAACTTCAAAAAACTCAATAAAATCAAGGCACTCAGTGCCAATTCCTTCCATTCAACTCCGACCACATATTGTAACATTTGCACATTCATTTAACATAAAATATAACAACAGCACGAAAATAAACCACTTGGTGTTACATTAAATGGCCAACTCCACTCGACCACTGACAAACACAGAAATCTTACACACCAAACCGAGGGAGAAGGAATACAACCTATCGGACGGCCAAGGATTATTCCTTCGAGTAAAACCCAATGGTAGCAAGCTGTGGCTGTTCAATTATCAGCGTCCAATTATCAAAAAAAGAGCAAATCTGAGCTTTGGTCGATACCCTGATGTTACATTGGCACAAGCCAGAGAGATGCGAAGAGAAGCGCGATCTTTATTAGCGCAAGAGATTGATCCGCAAACCCACAAGCAGGAGCGACACCGGCTGACACTA
>CAKMZU010000136.1:0-2044 GCA_929200485.1 uncultured Gammaproteobacteria bacterium
GTAATTAAAGCCTTTATTTGATTTATATATGATCGATGCCGACTGTGGTTGACCATTTACTTGATAAGACTCTCCCCAGAGGGCTGGTATTTCTACCCCCTGATGGAAAAGTGTTGATTTTTTGTCAGCTTGTGGCTTCCACTCATTACCATATTTCAGCACTGTCGTCTCAGGTACATAATCCCCCATTGGAATATCCACCCAAACCCGAATATTTTTTGCTGTCGCATCCGATTGATAGCCATTGCCATTATGATCTTCAAAGACTTTGCCAATGATACTTCCAGTATCAAATAATTTATCGCCTAAAACTAAATAACCTTCGCCGATGGACTGGTGCTTAGAATGGGCAAAGGGTGTATGGGCAAAGGGTGTAATCATTGGCATTGGCATGCCTAAATCAATAATTGATGTTGGAAGGAGACCCGTATTTTTCAAGGATACAGTGTCATTAATCACCTGCGCTGGACCATAATTAAATTTAGGGTTAGCAGACAAGCCTGGTTCGATATCCGCCTTAGCGATTAAGCATAATGCGCACAAAAACCAACAATAAAAAGCGCGTATCGCTTTCATCAAATCCCGCTCAGGTTAGAATCCGTAATAGTAAATAGACAAACCTAATGATGGGAAGTTCTTCATATCTATTGAGGTAACAGACAACAAAAACCAATAAAATGGCACTATTTATCAATGGATTGGTTTAAGGTTTCGGTATAATCCCTGGCAAAAAAGATTGCCGATTATGTCCACCCAACCTTTTATAGCGTCCACCCTTTCAGAGGGAGAAACTATTCTTAAAAAACGCTTTGCAGACCTTGGTTATCTGTTTATTAAAAACGGCGTTGCAGCAGAGCATTGCCAAAGCCTTTTGGATGACGTTTTAGCTGAGCTTAGTCCTCATGTAGAATGGAGCCCCGATCGACTGCTTCCAACATTAAAAGGTGAGCCTTTTTACGAAACCGATCCGCTTTTTGATGAAATTTATCCTGAGATTCAAGCATTAGAGAGCTTTCATCAGTTCTTTCACCATGAATCTGTGCATCAATTAATGCAGATTACCAGTGGGGAAAATCCATTTGTATATCCCATGAAGATGGCCAGAATTTCCACTCCCAAAAAACTGGGCTATGAAACACCGCCTCATCAGGATGCACATTCACATCAAGCACCGGAGAGCATGTGTGGTATTTGGGTTGCACTCCATGAGGTTACTGAAAATATGGGGCGTTTAATGGTGTTGCCGAAATCTCACAAAAGAGGTATCAGACCCGTGCATCAAGCGCAAGGGGTTGGTGGCGTGCAGTGTGAAATTTATGACGATGAAACCCTCTGGCACACTGGCAATGTCGAGCAAGGCGATGTGATACTTTTTCATGCCTGTTGCGTGCATAAAGCGGAACCTAACAGATCCGAAGATGTTGTCAGGTTAAGCGTTGATACACGCTTTTGCCCATACGGAGAACCGTTATTCACCAGCAACCTCTACCCCCATCATGGGTTGCGTATTCCAAAACTTGACTGGAATTACATCTATAAAAACTGGGCATCACCGGCGCATCAATTTTATTGGAAAGATTATCCTGATCTTCATGGACCGGATGATAGCCAATGGATTGCTCTCGCAGCCAGCAAATAGTATTAAACCGTTATCTATTTTGTTTGAAGGAAAACTTAATCAATTCTTGTTTTCCTAACTCTGCTGGATCTTCATCTAAATTCATTTTATCCAAACAAAGGGGTTGATAATTATTGGATGCGCAAAGGGATTTATGGCGTTGTTCATAAACAAAGGTTAGGACTTTTGATAAGAGATGACTCAAGCTTTGCTCCGCTGTAATGGAGACTTTCTGGTGCAAGCTCTTCCTATGCGCAGTTGAGAAAAAATTTGTCTCATAGTAAGTTGTTCCAGAGTTCTGGTAGGAAACGTTATCAAATGTTACAAACGCATCCTTTTGAATAGTGATGGGGAGATATAATAGAAAGTCATCATAAGAAATTTGCTTCATTCCATCTTTATTCGATAATTTACCCACCATAATAT
>CAKMZU010000136.1:2054-9159 GCA_929200485.1 uncultured Gammaproteobacteria bacterium
CCATAATATTGTCAATCGAGCAAAATTTATAGGCACTATAGATTTCATCAAGAGCAGCATTTACTTCTCTTTCCTTAATTGAAAAAGCCACATCATAGGACAAAATAGTCGTTCCAGGCGAACAGGCAATATCAGTAGATCGATAGCTTTGTTTATTTTTTGTCATTAAAAAATTCCAAAGCGTTGCCATTGACACATAGATATTCTTTTTAAAAGTAAAATCAACATTAAAAAAATAGGTACCCGGATTCATTGACCAGGATTCTATTGCGACAAAAATCAATATAAAACATACGATAGTTTTCAATTGTCATTACCATGGTTTCAAACATTCCTTGATTAGAGGGGAAACCACACAGAATTATCGATTTTTTTTACTATTTTGTTTTTTTAATTTGGATTGATAAGCTTTATAACGCTTATTGGCTTTACCTTCAAAAGGGTTTTCTGTGGTCTTAAAGACAAATTGAATAGGTATCCCCCAAAGATTCAATTCTCGGCGGAAGGTTTTTTCAAGATAGCGCTTATAATGCGGTTACGCTGCTCCACACTGATGCCATCCCATTTATTGATAGCAATGACCAGTCCTCGACCGGACTGAATACACAACACTTTTTATTTAGTGAGCCCCGAAAAAGTTCGCTTTTTTGAAGCAACTTAAAACAACTATTTTTTTCTAATAAAGCGTCCAGTGTTGCGCCTGTGTTAATGATACTACTTCTCGCAATGTTGAATCTAATGCTCGATCTTCTTCAAGGAAATCAAATACATTACCAACCTCGTCAAGCGTGCAGCATATATTCTCAGAAAGCGTTGAGCGATGTATTTCCCCTTTGATTAATCGCAGGTTGACGCCTTGGCACGCTGCTATTAATACAGAGGCAGCAACCTGTTCAGTTAACTGCAGAACGCGAAGTGCATCTCTTGCTGCTATTGCCCCCATACTGACTTTATCCTGGTTGTGGCACTCAGTACTACGACTGAAAATACTTGCAGGCAAAGTCAATTTTAATGCTTCTGCTGTCCACGCAGAGCAGCCGATTTGAACGGCTTTAAAGCCATGATTAATAATGACTGTCTCATTAGGCGCGCCAGATAGGTTTGCAGGAAGGCCATGGTTAAATTTCACATCAACAAGCTGTGCTATTTGACGATCAAGCAAATCGGCAAGATTAGCCACTGCATTTTTCATACTATCCATGGCAAATGCAATATGACCACCATAAAAGTGCCCGCCATGCAAAATATGTTCAGATACACCATCAATAATAGGATTGTCATTGGCACTGTTGAGCTCGTTCTCAATAAGTTGGTGAAAAAAAGGCAAGGCATCTTGCAAAACACCGATAACATGAGGAGCACAACGCAACGAGTATCTATCTTGCAATCGAGAGCTGTTTTTTATGGCATCAAAAACCTTGAGATCCTTGCGAATCCATGCGGCGATTTGGCTTTGACCTGGGTGAGGCTTTACAGAAAAGAGTAATTCATCAAAATGATGCGAATTGCCTTTAAGGGCAATTGAGCATAAAGCTGTTATGCGACTGCACAGCTGACTAAGGTATTCAGCGCGCTTGAAAGCCAGACATGCAAGTGCTGTCATGACGGCAGTGCCATTCATAACAGCAAGGCCTTCTTTAGGTTTTAAACTGATAGGTGAGATGTTTAATTCATTGAATACATTGCGTGCTGATTGATGCACTCCTTTATAAAGGACATCTCGCTCACCACACAAAACGGCAGCAATATATGATAGCGGTGTCAAGTCACCACTCGCTCCAACTGAGCCTTCCTGAGGGATAACAGGGAGAATATTTCTGTCAATCAATAAGATTAATTGTTCAAGTAGTTCAAACCGGACACCAGAAAAACCCTGCACCAAACTGTTAAGGCGAGTTGCGAGAATGGCTCGAGTCTGTTCCTGACTAAACATATCTCCAAGGCCGCAACCATGAAAAGTATAAAGTTTCTCAGGTAGCTTATTAATCAAGTGATTGGGGATATTTGTTGTGCATGAATCACCGTAACCTGTGGTGATACCATAAATGATTTTTTTTTCTGCTAGCAATCTTTCTAGAAAATCAACACTCTTTTGGATCTTAGATCTAAAGGCATTATCGTCTGCAAGCTTGGGTTTTGCTTTAAACAAGGCAATATCTACAATATTTTCTATGCTAATTTTCTCTCCATTGAAACAAACCTCTGTTTTTTCTGCTCTTCTCATTTGCTTTCTCTACTCTGCAATCGATATAAATCAATGAATCTGATTTGTAATGTTTTACTGCGATTGCTACTGACTAACGCTAATAATTAATCTTAACTCACAATTAATATACGACTACCATTAAGTAAAAGTTAACGGTTTCTGCCGGTATAATTGATCGACAAGAAATTTCAGATTTTTTAAAACAGCTCTTTGATTGATATAGCCTTTATCCGTCAGTTCATTTTTAGTCATACTGAGCGATGACTTTATAAAAGTTACTCGTAGTATTTGGTTATTTTTAACTTTTTGAATTTTATTAAAATCACGAACTATGGTTGTTACTTTTTCTTGAATTCTAGCTGATTGACTTATACTTAACAGATCAGCATCAGGGCATCCCATTATTTTTCGACAGGTAAAAATATTCGGGATGATGATGACGCCAAGCTCTTCACGAAACTCACCTGTAATCAAAGCATCCTGAATAATATCTTGTGATAAAGCGATTAGTGCTGCCCGCAATATATTTACATTCACCCATGATCCATTTGATAATTTGAAATTCTCAAAATACCGACCTTCGAATTTCATTCCTTGATTAATATCTTTTTGATCAATAAACGAAACCAAATCGCCAGTATGAAAATAACCCTCTTCATCAAAAGATGCTTGTTTAACATCCCCTAAATACCCTGAAAATACGTTCGGGCCTTTCACACAGATTTCATAGCTATCTGCATGTGCATGTAATTTCAATTGGCATCCAGGGACTGGCAAGCCAATATTGTGACTTTCAGATGTTTGAAAATTAATATTCGTTACCATAGGTGCTGTCTCCGTACCCCCCCAACCAGCCGATAAGCAGGTTTGTGGTCGGTAGTGCTTAAACAGTCTCTGCCAGCGTTCCCACAGGTCTTGTGGTAACGCTGAAGATGCTGTAAAAACAAGCTGTAGCTTCAAAAAGAAATGTTGAGCAAAATATTTATCTTGCTCAAGGTGCGGTATCAGCTGACTGTGTCCATATGGCACATTTAAATAAATAGTTGGGGAAATCTCTTTAAGATTATCCAGTGTGACCTGAAAATTATCGGATGTTGGTTTTCCTTGATCAATATACATTGTTCCACCATTGCACAAAATCATATAAAAATTATGATTTCCACCAAAGGTATGATGCCAGGGTAACCAGTCAAGAACCACAGGAGGAGATTTTAATAAGAATGGCCATACTTGCGTCAATGCCTGTTGATTCGAGCAAATCATTTCATGGGTATTAGGAACGCCTTTTGGCATACCCGTTGAACCCGATGTGAATAAGATTTTCACACAGGTGCCTGGTGTTACCGCTGACGCATACTCATGGAATACAGGTGATATTTTATGGTCAACCCAGGTATCCAGTCCATGTATCATCCTTTCTCGACTGCTGCCTGCAGCACTAATCAAATTAACTGTGTCAAGATTAACAATGTCGATAATAGTCAGTAGCTGATCGTTAGACTCTGCATAAATCCATGTCGGATTAACCTGCTGCAGAATATGTAAAAGCTTATGCTTTCCCTTCTCTAAGCGTGTATATGCTGGAGAGACAGGCACAGAGATCAACCCAATAGCCGTGCAGGCCAATTGGATAATTGCATGCCTTAGCGAATTACCTGAGAGTATCAACAAATTATCATGTGGCTGTGCACCATGAGTAATCAAGGCAGAGGCAACCCGCTGCACTAAATCCAGCATTTGTGCATAGGTTTTTACATCCCAATTTCCCTGCATGTTCCTTTGAGCAAGGAAAGGACGTTCTGGTGTCTCAAAAGCCCAGCGTTTTAACCATGTATAAACATTTTGACAATGAGGGCGTAGAGGCTCTGTAGACTCTAAATAAATTGTATTCGGGTTTATGTCTACAAAAGAAGTACTTGAGAGGTTGAATAGTTTTGCGCCTGAAATCATACCGCCTGATTACCTCACAGGAAGGGATAGAATGTAATCGAAACAATAAAAATAAATTTATCCGATTCTTTACCAGTTAGATTACTTCAATTTTTTTTGGTGCATTCACAGGCAAGCGTCCAGTATTTGTGTCACCCCATTCCAGAATAAGGGCCATGCAGCTCGATACGCTACCTACCGTATAGATCAGAACTTTATCTCCTTGTAATATCTTGCCTTCATAAGCGGCATGATAAAGACTAACGCCCGGCAATGAAGAACCAATGTTCGTATAATAAGGGAATATGTTATGTGTTTTTTCAGGTGATATACCTAGCGTCTTGACGCAAAATTCCGTATACCAAGCCATCGGTGAATTGAAAATAAAATAGTCAAGATCATCAAGGTTCAGCTGCGCGTCTATTAACGCACCTTCAACGCAATGTTTCAGTAAAGGCTCTGACATATCACGAAGTCGTTCACGTGCAACTTCACCATGTGGTGTCAGATAATGTTTTAAATTACCCGTTTCACGACTCGTACTTGTCTCAAAACTGACAGAACCTATTGTCTCTGCGGAATGTCGATTACATCCGCCTAGATAACCTGCACATGAGGTGTCAGCACTAACGACAATGGATACTGCCGCATCACCAACGCCAAATGCCAAGGGTGTATTAAGATCAACATTTTTAGAATAGCAACAAGAGGTAACCACTAATATATTTTTATATCGCCCTGATTGAACGAGACCTACCGCTGTATCATAGGCAACAGTAAAACTTGAACAGGCTGATTCCATATTCCATGCAGAGTGCTGCAAGTCGAGTGCTTTTGCCAAGTATGCAGAGCTTCCTTCACCTACTTGATCAGCCAGAAAAGATGTTGAAATGAGTAAATCAATGTTACTGGATGTCAATTGTGCCTGCTTAAGCGCCTCTTCTGCTGCTTTTAATTCAAGCGAGAATACCGTTTCATCGTGATCTAAAAAGTATCTGTAGCGAGCACCACGAAAAATATCATCCACATAGTTAGCCATCTGTTCATTAAAATGCTTATTTCTATTATTTTGTAGATCGTTACGTTTCCAAAGCCAGCCTGTCTCTCTTTCAACGAGTTGCGGCCAATTCTCAACCCAGTAATAGTTATCATATTTTTTTTGGGGTAGTGCGATTGCTATAGATTTCAATCCTGCAGGAATCGTAATTTTATTTCTTCCGTCATCTTTCTGCATTTACTGCTCCCATCCTGAAACATGATCAGGATGACTTTGGAGAGAGAGATTTTCAAAACGTTTGAATAAAGGAGATACCTCTGTTTCATCAATAAGAACATCGATAACTACAGGTTGACTCAATTGCATCGCTTCTGCCAAAATATCCTGGACTTCGCCTTCGGTACGGATCTTTAAGCCTACTGCACCCATGCCTTGAGCTATCTGTGAAAAGTCAGCATTTGAAATTGGAAGATCGATACTATGAATGCCTAGAAAATCCATCCCCTTTTCACAGGTGTCGTAAGCACCATCATTAAGAACGATCCACACAACGGGCGCTCCATACTGTACTGCAGTGTTTACTTCACTGTTCATCAGCATTGAGCCATCACCGATCACAGCCACTACTTTTTTATTAGTGGCCAAGGCTGCACCGACTGCACCCGCAGTAAAATGCCCCATAGAACCGTATCCCGGGCTTACGCGATATCGGCCTGATTGATTAAACTTCAATAAATGAGTACACCAGGCGAAGGCATTGCCCACTTCACTCATGAGAATGGCATCGGTAGGATCAACAACTTGACTTTGAAGACATTGCATTAAATATGACGGACGCACTTTACCATCGGCAGTAGGTTTGAGGATGGGTTTATTTACCTTACCTATATCTGTGACCCTTGGCTTAATGATCTTTATCTTAGGCAACAAGGATTGTAAGAAATTTGTAATATCTGCCTGCACACCTAAAATTTCATGTTCAGGGTAGGCACACCCCATCCAGGTTGAATCAATATCGACGTGAATCAGCAGATGACTCGGTAGTAAAGCATCGTCCCAATAAGTACTGCCTTCTCCGAGTCTTGATCCTAAAACTAAAAGTACTTCTGGTGTATTTTCTTGCATATATTTCACAACATTTTCCGAGCCTCCCACACCTGTACATCCTAAGTACAATGGATGTTTTTCAGGGACAATTCCTTTCCCTCTGGGCGTAGAAAATACTTTGACTTGCAGCTTATCGATAAATTGAATAATTTCTTTTGATGCATGCCTTGCTCCATATCCAACAACAACGACGCATGATTTTTGTGTAACTGATTCAATACTGGCTTGAAGGGCTGCATCCGATGGAGCTGACGGATAGAACGTAGATAGACGAATGGTTGCGGGGGGGCCTATCACTGTTTTCTGAATAGTCAAAGGTAAGGATAAATGCGCGATGAAACCTTCTGGTTTTTGAAACCCCATGTTGATACGATGAACGATCTGAGATAATTCATCAACGGAATCAACACAAACGGAAAAATCAAAAAGACTATTTTTTCTGCCAAAATCTGCAGTATAGGTATAGCAGCTTGTTTCTTGTGCTGCAAAGCGGCCTCGAAAGCTTGAGCTGGTTGCACCCGAAATGACAATAAGCTTAGCCCCTTCAGATTTTCCTGATGCAACCCCGGTTAACACATTCATAAACCCAGGCCCGGTTGTTGTAAAAACCAACACAGGGAAATTACTTGCAAAATAACTTTCAACTGCCGCAAAAGCGGCGCCTGTTTCATGACGACAGTGATATTGTATTATCCTGCTTTGAGACAATGAACCATAAAAGTGCGCAATCGCGCCACCGATTACACCATAGGCTTGTCTAACTCCCATTCGATAGAGATAAGTTAATAAATGACAAGAGAAATTACTATTTATAGCCCTTCCGGGATCATTCAGCGCCTGCACTTCCACGAATCATACCTCTAACG
>CAKMZU010000137.1:0-3762 GCA_929200485.1 uncultured Gammaproteobacteria bacterium
ACCCAGCCCTGGGCGATACCTAAAAGATCCGGATTTAACCCCTCATACGCATTAAAAACAACCGCAGAAGCTTCTGTGCCTAATTGATTACGGTATTGTTTAATCGCCTGCATATGGGAGTTATCAACCCAAACAGCATCCTCTGTATCAAATTTAAGAAGCAATTTCTGCGCTAATCCAATGGCCTCAGGCTCCGCTAACTGAATATGGCAAATCAATCGATGTCTCTGGATTAGAGCGTTCGCCAGGCACTGATCAAATAGCACTTGTACTTCTTCTGAAAAATCGGATAGCGGATGTTCGCATTCCATATAATTACTCATTAACCAATCCTAAGCCCTCTAGACATAACCCTAGAGAAATTGCTCATCAACGAAAACCACTATTTCCTACATGCCTTACAGGCTTTAGGCTCTCCAAGTGTGAAATCATCTACACCCAATATTTTTGAGAGTTTCTCACCATCAAAAATCAATTCAAGTGCTTTACGGCTTTTGTGATCAGGGGGATTTCCTTTTCGATTATATAACCCGTAACGTTCAAACTTTAACTTGTCTGGGGATTTTATACCTATAAGCACTTCACTTTGCTCAGTACAGCCTTCAAGTTGCGTTTTTAACTCATTTTTATCGTTTTTAGAGAAGGAAAGGTTTGGGGAACAAGATTCAGCATAGTCATTCAAACTATTTATCACTTTATCAATCCTTTTCTTTTTCTCTTTAGTGCCTCTAAGGATGAACCGACACTCATCTTTATCAGCAGTCATTATAACTATATGCCCCATCAGGTCGATATATAACTGACGTCTACGTTTCGATTTATCATCATACGCAATCATCTCATTACCCAGACTATCATGGTAAAAATGACGTTTTCTTCTTGGATAGATATCAGGGGCCCTATTGTAAATAAATGGTGCCGCGTAAGACAATGTTGCTGCAGTGACGGCAACTTCTGGCGATAACTGACAAAGCGCAGAAATCACTTGAGAGGCAACACAAAATATCAATGCCGTTGTGGGCTCACCCGCAGCCCCACTTTGGCAATGTAGAATAACAACAATAAATAAAACTCTTGGCCAATGAGCACGCTTTAAACCAAGCCGACAAATAAAAGAGGTCATCTATGAAAAATCTTTACTAAATAAACACAGGATATATAGACCTGCAAAGGGGAGGTTTGTTGCTACTCGTAATGAAGTGGGTATGGGATAAGGGATATATTCAAACAGACTATAACCAAGTGACAGAAATGAGAGTTGTCTTCTTGTTGCAGACTTTATTCAGTAAGAAGTTCCAATAGTTTTCTACGGAAAGTTATCCTGTTCAATAACCTATATCATCTAAATTGAGCAACGATCCCAATCAACAACAGGGAGTTTTGGCTTAACGGCCTGTTCATCCGATTCATAATCCACCGCAATCAAATTAGCTGCAGCTAATATATTTGATAACGGCTCACCCTGGAAAGATTGATCAAATTCAAGAAAGCTATCGCAATTATTGACCTTACCTTCTTTAATGGTTAACTTAAACGTTCCTATTTTTAATTCTTTTTTAGATTTAATACCCACAAGTAACTTATTGTCATCTAAAAGTTGTTTTAGATTCCTTGTTAAATCCTGTTTATCCTCAGAATTGAATGATATTTTTTTAAGCGTTTTAGCTTTTTCTTCCAAAGGCTTGATAATAGTATTCACTTTAATTCCAGCACAAGGAACACCCTCTGGGCTCTCGCAGCCTCTGATTGCGAACCAGAACCGATTGTCATTGTTACCTAATAACAGCGTACAATCACTCAACTGTTCAAAAATCTTACCCGCTTTTGTGTTATTTGAAAGCGCCTGCTTTGTCATTGAGGGATCTTTCATTGCCCTTAAATCCGGATTTGATGGATAAAAATAATAAGCCAAGGGGACTAGAAAAAACCACATTTGAATCTCATTAGCGACTTCTTCGGGACACTCCATATAATAACCTGTGATAATTTTTCCAAGGATATGTGAAGCCATTGCAGCCATAAACTGACCTGCCAACCCACTTTGGCAATTGATCATAAGTACAATACATATAATTCTTAACCCACGAAAAACCTGTAGATTCATTAACATAAAATACACGCTCAAAAAACCCTCCCAACCCTATTGAAAAAGAACTAAAATTAGTAAAAAGGAGGAACTATGTTTAAACGAATCTCCCCTGAAGGGGCACATACACATCTAGACCAGCAAACAGCCCAATTTGTTGATATTCGTAATGAATTAGATTACGAGCAAGGCCATATTCCAACCAGCCTATTACTCGGACAACACAATCTGCAGGAGTTCATCCAAAGTGCAGACTTGGATAAACCTGTTATCGTTACCTGCTATCATGGTATCTCCAGCCAGTCAGCTGCGCAGATTTTAGTTGAGAAAGGGTTTGAAGACGTCTACAGCCTTGACGGCGGCATGGAAGGCTGGAAACAAAGCTATCCTAACGAGGTTGATAAAACCGCTTAAAACAGCCTTGAATGGCAAATAAAACTCAAGAGCGCCGGGAAAAAACCAATGGTTAACTCGCCTTAAGCGCTCTAAATTTCCAGCGTGCAAACAACATACTGCTAATGAAAAGCAAGGTTTCAAGTGGCAATTCAATCCAGGGGATAAACCCATATTCATCCAAAAATGCTGATTGCACACTATTCAAAAAGTACCCCAGCAAAATAAAACAAAACCAGATATGGGCTCTTGGGCTCCCCTTAATTAACCAGGGCAATAATAATGCAATGGGTAAAATCACCAAGATACAGATAACCACGTTCGGTGATTTATGGGTTGGTGGAAACCAAAGCGTTCCAGCCATTAACGTTAAAACAAATAAAACAATGCCAATGCCATTGATAAAAGCAGCAGTCTTGGCCAAGGTAGGATACGATATTTTAGAAGTCATCAGCGATTCATTTATTGTAGTTTTTTAGCAAGCTTGGCAATTCGTTCGCCTAATGCTCTCGCCAGCAATTTTTCGTCATTCGTCAAACCCTCTTGTCGATCCATTGCCACATGGCTTGCGCCATAGGGTGTGCCGCCGAACTCAGTCGTATGCAAACTTTTTTCACTGTAGGGGATACCCGCATACACCATCCCTTGATGGAGCAAAGGCAATAACATGGATAGCAAGGTAGATTCCTGCCCGCCATGCATACTGCTGGTCGAAGTAAAAGCCCCGGCAGGTTTATCAATCAAATCACCTGAAAGCCAAAGGGCTGTGGTTTGATCAAAAAAATATTTTAAGGGTGCTGCCATATTACCGAAACGGGTTGGGCTACCAACCACAAGCCCTGCACACTGGCTCAAATCATCCAGCTCGCAATACAGCGGGCCATCATCCGGGATACTTTCCTCGGCTTGCTCCGTCAATGCAGAGACTTCAGGCACGGTACGAAGACGGCATTCCATTCCATCAACCTGGTTGACGCCACGGACGATTTCCTGGGCTAATGCAGCGGTTGTTCCATGGCGGCTGTAATAAAGCACCAATATATAAGGGAGCTCTGCCATTATAATAAATCAAGTACATTTTCAGGAGGACGACCCAGGATGGCTTTATCACCATCGACCACAATTGGGCGTTCAATGACTTTAGGAAACTTCACCATTAAATCAATCAGGTCTGAATCGCTTAAGCCTTTGTCAGCAAAATTGTTATCTTTATATTCCTGTTCCCCCTTACGGAGGATATCACGCGGTGCTTTTCCCAGTTTCTTTAGAATAGCCGTTAACTC
>CAKMZU010000137.1:3772-5637 GCA_929200485.1 uncultured Gammaproteobacteria bacterium
TAAATTTTCGTGCGATCCAATCCATGAGGGTAATTTAGCACATCAATTCAAGACGATTTTGTGCATATCAGCTTTTAAGCATCCAGATACTTTTGGCACCATGCCGAATGCAAAACGAATTGATGAAACGTCAAGCCTAAAAGAAAGGCATTCTAATCCAAAACCCAAAAAAACCAAAGCCATCACCTCAAATGGATGGGGTGATGGAGGGATAAAACCCTAGTGAGTAACCATCTTAGGAAGTTTCTTCGCTGCAGTTACCCATCGGGAAACCTCTTTTTCACTCGGTAAGCGTTTGACGAAATGCTTTTGACTGTTAATTTCATGGAGGGTATTGTAAAGGTTATCGGCTTTTCGGGTAGCAAGTTCAGGGACACTATCAACGCCTGAGTTTTCCAGAAGATCAGAGAATTGGGTACTAATCCCTTTAATACGAGTCAGATCGGCTCTATTGACCCATTCCAATAACTGCTTCTCACTTATCTTGCAGTCTTTAGCGACCTCTTGTCGGCCTTGTTTACTGCCAGCTTTATTTAACAGGGACGCTGCTGAACGAACACCTGCCTGCTGTAATTGCTTCGCATGCTTTGCGCTCAACCCTTCAATATCAACGAGTTTAGTCATGACTTCCCCTCAACAAGTTTGTTAGCAATACCCCCTTAGATCATCTTTTAAGCAGAAGTTCAGCTACAGAAAAGAGAAACTTGTTAGATAAAAATACTCTAATAAAAGGACGTAAACTACATATCGATTACAATGCGATTTAGAAAACCCTTCCTTATAGTTAATTTTTTGACTATTTTATTGAACCCATCTGGTTTTGTATTTTCAGGCATTTCCAAGCCCCAAAAAGAGGTAGCTAAAAAAACTATCGATATTACTGAAAACCCCGTTATCGATGCAAAGAGCTGCAGCATCAAATCGTTCAGCTTTTTAGCTCCCTACATGCAAGATGCTAAATTAAAAAAGACAAATCACGACTTGCTATCAATTACCATCAAATTTACTCTGCTTTTTGGGGATTATTCTGGAAATCCCAAAAAAGAAAACCCCACAGAAAAACTGCAATCACCGTTTAATTGTACACATGTTATTTATTTTTCATTAGAAGATAACAAACAACGAGAAATTAGAAAATACAATATCAAAGCAGAAGATAGTTTTACGAAGATAAAGGGACGTTTTAAACACACCTCTCATTATAAATTGACAAAATATCTGAATATTCTTGATGATAAGCCTGTGACCAAAACCAGTTTCGACGGTTGGATACTGAATACCCAGGAAGACGACATAAAAGCCACCAAGAATGACCACCTGTTTGGTGAAAAATCAAAAATGTGGCTTGAAAAGTTATCGTCATACTTTCAAGCGCTACACTCTAATCCTAATAGAGTGAAGCTATTTCAATGCGACCTATCATATCTTCCAACCAAACATAGCTTTTTAGCACTTAATAAAAAAATCCATACCATCCAAATGAACATTGAAGAGGAGCCTTAAGCGGCTTATAAACAAGAATAATTTGCCGAGCGTGAAAACTCTCGATAAGATTGCCACAAATACCACCAAGAGTATAAGAGCAAGCCGATGACCCTGATCGATCTATTCAATGAACTTGCCGACAAAGACATTCAGTTATGGTTAGACGGTGACAACCTCCAATTCAGTGCGCCTGAAGGGGCAATGACCGACGCCATCATTGAGAAAATCAAAGCTCAGAAATCGGCCATCATTGAGTTTTTGCGCCAACACCAGCAGCCAACAGAGCGCTTATGCCACGCACCCGAAGCGCCAGACTACCCTGTTTCTTACGCTCAACAGCGATTTTGGTTACTGCAGCAACTTGACCCTCAAAGTTCCGC
>CAKMZU010000137.1:5647-9019 GCA_929200485.1 uncultured Gammaproteobacteria bacterium
GCCAGGTCAAAATCTCAGGTAAACTATCCATTGAAAAACTGACCAACGCCTTTACTCAGTTAGTTCGCAAACACAAAATACTTCGCACCGCTTATGTCCAACAAGCGGGCAAACTGCGACAAGTCATTACAGATACGCTACCTGAGCTCGAAATCAAGGATTCAAAGCCATCCGAATCAAAAAACAGTACGCCTTTTGATTTAAACGCAGGGGAAGTTATTCGCGCCAGCTTATTTCAAAGTGCGCCAGATGAATCGTTTTTGGATCTTTGCATTCATCATATCGCTTGTGATGGGCTAAGCCTTGCCAAGCTAACGCACGAGTTAATGGGACTCTACTTTTCCCCAGTTGCTTCAAGTGAATCGAATGCACTTCAATATGTCGATTACTGTGTTTGGCAGCAATCGCTTGATCACTCAGCTTCATTAACCTATTGGCAAGATCAGTTGAAAAACACGCCTGTTTTACAAATAGCTGCAGATTTCCAGCGAAAAAACAGTGATGATCTTGGCGGTTTTTGCAGCGTTCGACTTAACAGTGAAAAGAAAGCATTACTCAACACGCTTGCCACTGACAATCAAACGACCCTGTTTTCCATTCTGTTAACGAACTACGCGTTATTTCTTCACAAGGCAACCGGTCAAAACGATTTTGCCATTGGCACACCGATCTCAGGCCGAATACTGCCAGAAACAGAAGATATGCTCGGCTGTTTTATCAACTCTTTGGCTATTCGTTTCAACTTTGATGACATTTCAACGGGCAACCAGCTTATCGAACAGTGCAAAGCCTCGCTAAGCGCTGCATTTGAGCATCAATCCATGCCGTTTGAACAGCTGGTTTCTGCACTCAATATCAAAGAAAGCGTCAATACACCGCCGGTATTTCAAACCTTGATTAGCCTTGATCCCGTATCAAGCACGGCTATTGAAGTTGATGGCATCAAGATTGAGCCACAGGTATCAACACAGATAGAAGCGCAATTCGACCTGAAACTTAACATCAAAGAAGATGATGGACTGACCATCGTTTTTGAATACAAAAAGAATTTATTTGAAGAAACGACCATGGGACGATTTAGCCAGCTATTTGTCTCGCTGCTCGAAAATCTAACCCAACAACCCGAGTTGGATATTCGATCGCTACTGTCAAGTGAACAAAATGCCCCCACCTTTTTAGAAAAAGATGAATTTAATGATACCCAAGCACCATTAACTCCCGCGTGCATTGATACCCTATTTGATGAACAGGCAAATAACACGCCTGATAATATCGCCATCTCAAGTGCCAACAGCCAGCTAACGTATTCACAGTTGAAAGCGCAAAGTGAACAGTTCGCACAAGCGCTAATAAACGAAGGCGTTTCGCCCGGTGATATTATCGCTATTGAAATTGAGCGTTCCACCGATTTAACCATTGCGTTGCTTGCCACATTAAAAACCGGTGCTGCTTATTTGCCAATTGAACCCGAAATGCCTGAAGCGAGGAAACAGCAGATTATTGATCAGGCCAACCCTAAACTCATCATCACAGAATCAACACACTGGCAGGCATTGACAACCCTCTCGCCAACAACTCGCTCAGATGAAAAGTTCCAAGCCCCAGATAAAATGCCTAACCCGCTGATCAATGTGATATTTACCTCAGGCTCAACCGGCAAGCCTAAAGGCGTCATGGTGAGCCATAAGGCTATCCACAATCGCATTCATTGGATGCAACAACAGTTTCAACTCCAAGCCAATGATGTGGTTTTACAAAAAACGCCCATAGGTTTTGATGTATCGGTATGGGAGTTATTCTGGCCGATTATCACCGGGGCGAGATGCCACTTCCTGCCACCTGAAGACCATAAAGACCCTGATGCTATTATTCAAACGATCAAAAAGGAAAAAGTCAGCCATCTGCACTTTGTGCCATCGATGATAACGCCTTTTTTACATACGCTTAAGCAAGAGTTACCTTCCATTCGCCATATTTATTGTTCAGGCGAAGCATTATCACAACCACAAGTCGAGCAGTGTTACGAACGATTACCCGCTATCGACCTATACAATTTATACGGCCCAACAGAAGCGGCGATCGATGTCAGTTTTTATCACTGCAAAGTCAATGACACGCATGCAAGCGTCCCCATTGGAAAGCCCATTGATAATATTCAGCTACATATCCTTGATGAAAACCTAAAACCAACCGCTTTCGGCTTAGCCGGCGAATTGTATATTGGTGGCATCGGTCTGGCTGAAGGGTATATTAATCGTGAAGATTTAACTGAGCAGCAATTTATCAGTAATCCACTATCGAATCACCCAAGCCCTAAACTCTACAAAACTGGTGACTGGGTTAGAATGAGCTTTGACAATCAACTACTCTATCTCGGACGAATGGATGGTCAAGTCAAAATACGTGGGCAGCGAATTGAACTGGCGGAAGTTGAACAAACCCTCATCGGGTGCCTGAACATCCAGCAGGCAGTGGTCAAGGTAGTGCCGCACCCAACCACGAGTGAAAATTCGTTGGTTGCTTATCTTCCTATAGCGATGACTAAGGGTTTGCGTCAGGAAATTAATCAGACGTTAAGCCAGGCCATGCAACCCCAGTTTTATGTCCAGATAGACACTTGGCCGTTAACCCCCAGCGGTAAAATCGATCGGAAGCTATTACCTGAGCCGACCTGGGCATCAACCAACCGACCACCGTATCGAGCAGCAGAAACAACCACGCAAAGCCGGTTGGTTTCTATTTGGTCAACCGCAATGGCCATTGAAAAAATTGGCATTGATGACAACTTTTTTGATCTTGGCGGCCATTCGTTAAAAGCGATGGAAATTGCTGGTCTAATCCAGGAACAATTTGAGTGCCAAATTCCCTTAAAGGAACTGATGATCAATCCGACCATCGCCCACATTGCTAAATCAATAGATCAAGCGTTAGCGGCTCAATCGATTTTCTCTTCGAACACAGAAACATCAGAAGAAGATCAAGATAACTTTATTATTTAACCCTCCCTTTTCAGCCATTTAGAGCCTGCTTCAGGCTCACTAATCTTTTCCACGTTAAGTGCATAGCAATATTAATAGTTGCATAAGTTTTCGCAGGCAGATTCACCGCTCACCCTGAGCCTGTCGAAGGGTGCTCAATTTGCAGGTGCGAAAACTTATGGGAAAATTAATACTTCAGCCATCCTCTGCGAGGAAGTAAGCATTGCACTTGCTTTCATAATTTCAGGGTGTTTAACCCTCTGCGAAGTTTACCGATGGGTATGATGCCATCTTAGCGGGTTCAATGAGACTACATTCTAACAAATTTGGTTAATACCATTAAGGGCATCTCTATTAATTGATTTTGAGATTCTGCGCTTAATTTAAAGGTTTT
>CAKMZU010000138.1:0-3795 GCA_929200485.1 uncultured Gammaproteobacteria bacterium
TTAAATAACTCTTGAAAAAACACTCAATGAATTATTTTTTCATCAGAATCCCAACCAACGCTGAATAGTAAAAAAAACCACTACCGATCGATCACTGTCACTACTGTTTAAGCCGTTTATTTTTATCATGGGCTTACAGAGCTCTACTGGACTAAACCATCCCTTGAAACCCTAACTGTCTTTGCGCCTCATAGCTGACAATAGAGACAGCATTTGATAAATTGATACTGCGACTATTGGACCTCATTGGTATCCTGATCCGATTTGAAGCATCAATATCATCAAAAACCGCTTGGTCTAGCCCATGAGTCTCTGCACCAAATAACAACACATCCGATTCATTAAAAGCAAGATCGGTATATAACACCTTGCCTTTTGTCGTGCAGGCAATAATTCGATTGTCCGTTAATGTCGATTTAAACGCCCAATAATCGGTATGAACGGCCACTTCAGCAAATTCATGGTAATCCAGCCCAGCACGCCTTAATCGTTTCTCATCCATTGAAAATCCTAGAGGCTCAATAAGATGCAATCTGCACCCCATATTCGCAGCCAAGCGAATAATGTTTCCTGTATTTGGTGCAATACAAGGTTCAAATAATGCAATTTGAAACATATTTTTCCTACCTAATCACTCGCTATCAATGTTTAACCATTATTCTAAAGTCGAGAATTTACATCAATTGTTGCTCCAGGCAAGTTAATCTCAACGTAAACTGATAAAATTAATGCACAACCCTTCTGCTATATATTTTCTATAGCACTCTCTTCTATTCCTTTATTATTTGGAAAACACCAACGTCAATGACGCTAGCAGGCCAACTGCCAATTGTGAAATGATCAGACATAATGAAAGTGAGTGACGCAATTTTATTCAATCTCACTTGAACATTGTAAAATAGTGCCCTTCGACTAGTAGGAAATAAAGCCGTATAATTAAAGCCGAGTGAAACTTTCTACTTTTTGAGACGACACATAAAGGTTACTCCGGTTGAAATCAGAAGTAACTATCAAACGAGTTTTGAATGATTGTCTAACCAACGCAACAAATGAACCTTAACATCTCAAGACAAATCACTCTGCGTATACCATCAATTATTATTTGAGTTATCGGTGAATAATCCTATGAGTCAATTTTGGCAACCGTTAATCCGTGAATTAACGCCTTATACCCCCGGCGAACAGCCGGATGACTGGCAATTAATTAAAGCGAAGCTTAACACAAATGAAAACCCTTACCCAGCCTCACCAAAAGCACTCGCTGCCATGCGTGACGCTACCAACGCAGATTTAAAAAGATACCCGGATAGTGATTCAAAAACTCTTTGCCGAGCAGCGGCTAAAGCCTATGGCCTTCAACCTGAAAATGTATTTATTGGCAATGGGTCTGACGAGGTGTTAGCGCATATTTTCCAAGGGTTATTTTCTAAAGAATCACCCATTCTTTTTCCTGATGTGACCTACAGTTTTTACCCTGTTTATGCCAATTTATATCAGCTTTCAACTAAACTAATCCCCCTGGATGAGAGCTTTTCCATTAATGTTCAGGATTATTTTCAACCGAATGGCGGCATTATTTTCCCTAACCCTAATGCGCCAACGGGTAAATACTTACCACTCAATGCCATTGAATCATTACTACAAAAAAATAGCGATTCTGTTGTCGTCGTTGATGAAGCTTACATTGACTTTGGCGGCGAATCTGCAACCAGTCTGGTTAATAAATACCCCCAGTTAGTCGTCACCCAAACACTGTCGAAATCTCGAAGCCTTGCAGGAATTAGAGTCGGATTTGCTTTTGCTTCACCTGAGATTATCGAGGGACTTAACCGTGTGAAAAACAGCTTCAACTCTTATCCAATTGATAGCCTTGCGCAAGCAGGCGGTTTTGCCGCACTGGAAGACCAGGACTATTTTGAGCAAACCACTCAAAAAATCATTGCATCAAGAGAAAAACTGAGCCTGGCATTAGCCACATTAGACTTTGAAGTCATTCCATCAAAAGCCAACTTTGTTTTAGCCAAACCCACTCGCTGCCATGCCAAGTGGTTATTCGAACAACTTAAATCCAGAGGAATTTTAGTTCGCTATTTCAGCCAGCCTAGAACAGAGGAATATTTACGGATAAGTATAGGAACAGAGGAAGAAAATCAGTGGCTAATTGATGAGATTGAAGACTTATTGTCTGATCGCTAACAAAAGGATTCTTGATTATCACGCTTCGACAGGCTCATGCAGAGCCTGTTGAGGATGCATATATTAATGCGTTGCTTCTTGTCCTTCCTGCTCTTGGAGCGCTTGTTGATATAGTGCATCAAAGTTAATGGGCGCAAGCATCAATGGAGGAAAGCTCGCTTTAGTCACAACCGAGTCAACTGCTTCTCTGGCATAAGGAAATAAAACATTAGGTGCAACCGTAGAAAGCACATGACGAAGTTCATCACCCTCAATACCTTTACAGGTAAAGATACCCGCCTGATGCACTTCAACCAAAAAGCCTGTTTTATCGCCATCTTCGATCTTGGCAGTAATGGTCAGGGTTAAGACAACCTCATAGATTTCTTTTTCAAGTGCATTATTTTTTGTATTAACGTCCAAGTGCACTTTTGGCTTCCACTGCTTTTTAAACACCTCAGGCCCCATCGGGGTTTCTAATGATAAATCCTTTAAATATAAACGCTGAATGGCAAATTCTTTTTCCGGTTGAGACATTTTCTTCCAACTCCTAGAGGGCGTTCTTAATGTAGTTTGATGTTCTATTACCGCTTAAACTTTTTTAGCAAAAGTGAAAAAGTTGAAGTTTAGCAATCTAAACAAGCTGTTTTCAACGTCGAATTTACTTCTTTAGTAATGTATCCAATTGGCCTGATCGTTCTAGCGCATAGAGCTCATCACATCCGCCAACATGCTGCTGACCTATCCAGATTTGCGGCACACTGGTGCGCTTTGCTTTTCGTGTCATTTCCTGACGCAAAGCGGGGTTACCATCCACCGCAATTTCACTAAATTCCAAGCCTTTATTTTTCAATAACTGCTTTGCCCTGATGCAATAAGGGCAGTATTTTGTTGTATAAATTGTAACGTCTTGCATCATTACCTCAGATTTATTTTGATTATTCTTCATGATTATCGAGGTGACATCTTGGCTGTTAGCGTTCAAGCTTAGACTAAAAAACACTAACAAAAAGAAAAAAACAATGGATTTATTGTTCATAGACCCCAAGCTTATGATTTAACCAAAGGCAGGTTTGCTGATGTCCACTCAGTCATGCCACCCGCTAATTTATCAACACGCGAAAAGCCCTCAGCTTTTAGTTTTTTAGTCACCCCGGAAGCGCTCTGACCTAGCTTACAAACGACCACAACAGGTTTATCTTTGGATTTCTCCAGTTCCACCATGCGGTTTTCAATATCCTTTTGAGGAATGTTCCAGGCATTGATGATATGGCCTTGCTTAAACTCACTCGCTTCACGAATATCCAGAATGATAGCCTGCTCACGATTAACCAGGTCTGAAAGTCCTTGAACACCGACTGACTTACCCGCCTTCATTGATTCATAAACATATAAGGCCAATACTAAAGCACCCCAAACCAGGGCTAACATCCAGTTTTTCTCAATAAATTCAATAAAAAGTTGCATCTTTAGCTCAAAACCATTCAATCTGGCACGCATTATACACATGCATAGGAAACACTTAATAGCAGATAGCGAGGTTTTTAGTTAAAATAAGCCTTTTTCGCCAAAGCTCAACAAACTAGAACCCAGAACCTGACGCCCAAACGCATGACCACA
>CAKMZU010000138.1:3805-5451 GCA_929200485.1 uncultured Gammaproteobacteria bacterium
CCACAACCAAAAAAACTGCACTTTTGCTCATTCTAGACGGATTCGGTAGCCGCGATAGCGAGCAGAAAAATGCCATAAAAAATGCCGAAACACCCAATATTGACCGTTTATTGGCAACCGTGCCAAATACTGAAGTTGCAACTTCTGGAATGAGCGTTGGTTTGCCTGAAGGGCAAATGGGCAATTCCGAAGTCGGACACATGACCCTCGGCACAGGTCGAATTGTTTACCAAAACATCAGTCGCATTAACAAAGCGATTGCCGATGACACCTTGATTGAAACCGACGCATTCAAATCAGCCATTGAAAAAGCCATTGCCAATAATTCAGCGGTGCATATTCTTGGCTTGCTTAGCCCTGGTGGCGTTCACAGCCATCAAGATCATATTTTTGCCATGATAGAAATGGCTAATCGTTTGGGTGCGCCGTCCATTGTTGTTCACCCTATTTTAGATGGGCGAGATACACCGCCAAGAAGTGCCAAAGCTTATCTTGAATCACTCGAAACCGTCTGCGCTAAAAATGGTGCAGTCATTGCGTCATTGATTGGTCGGTTCTATGCCATGGATAGAGATCAACGTTTTGATCGGGTTGAAAAAGCCTATCGCCTCTTCACCCAAGGTGTCGGAGAGAATAAGGCACAGGATTCACTGTCGGCCCTTGAGGAAGCTTACCTGCGTGATGAAAATGACGAGTTTGTCAGCGCCACCAAAATTGAAGGCACGCCAAATATTCAGGATAACGACGCCGTCATTTTTATGAATTTTCGTGCTGATCGCGCACGTGAATTAACCCAGAGCTTTGTTGAAGACAGCTTCGAAAAATTTGAGCGAGGCCA
The DNA here is from genome assembly GCA_929200485.1 of uncultured Gammaproteobacteria bacterium. Taxonomy (GTDB): domain Bacteria; phylum Pseudomonadota; class Gammaproteobacteria; order Pseudomonadales; family DT-91; genus CAKMZU01. The sequence continues at coordinate 4,644 of CAKMZU010000138.1, forward strand.
GAAACTTGCGCTTGCCTCTTTTGTCATGACAACCGAATACGCAGAGAATCTAGCCGCAGATTGCGCCTTTAAACCGATTTCTTTAAAAAATGGCTTAGGCGAAACCTTAGAAAAAGCGAAAAAAACCCAGTTAAGAATTGCCGAAACTGAAAAATATGCGCATGTGACTTTCTTTTTCTCAGGTGGACAAGAAGAAGCCTTTGACGGTGAACAGAGAATTCTGATCCCTTCGCCTGACGTCGAGACCTATGATTTAAAGCCTGAAATGAGCGCTTTTGAAGTGACAGAGCAACTTGTAGACGCTATCAATCAAGGGAAGTATGACTGTATCATCTGCAATCTGGCGAATGGCGACATGGTAGGACATACTGGAAATTTTGACGCAACAATCAAAGCGGTAGAAACCCTTGATCAGTGCGTAGGGCAAATTACAGCCGCCATTAAAGCCAACCATGGTGACTGCCTAATCACTGCCGACCATGGTAATTGTGAGCTGATGTTTGATGAAGAAAACCAGCAACCACATACTCAACATACCACAGGCCCTGTACCTTTGATTTATGTTGGCGACCGAGACGCCCACTTTAAAAAGACTGGGCGGTTGTCAGATATCGCACCTACACTATTATCATTAATGCGAATGGATATCCCGGAGGAAATGTCAGGCGAGGCACTCTTGGCTTTTGATTAGATCAAAAGCTTTGCCCACCGCTATGTTGTCTGACAAAAAAAGTTAAGGTGCCAATTCAAGCCTTTTTTCAGCGTAGACCTTTTTTTCAACACAAACCTCTCAGGCTAAAAACACTAT
>CAKMZU010000138.1:5461-9010 GCA_929200485.1 uncultured Gammaproteobacteria bacterium
ACCTTGGTTTGCGCATTGTTATTGGCTAATTTTTCCTATTCAGACGAACCGCCAACGCGCGCTGATTTAAAAAAAATCCAGGAAAGAATTGAAGCGCAGATTAAACACCTTGAAAAACACCAATCCAAAAAGCAAAGTGTTCAAGAAGAATTAAAAAAACTTGAAAATAAACAAGCCCGTCTTAGCAAAAATATTTCAGCCAACCGACGCACCATCAAGCACCTGAATACAAAAATTCAAGAACTGACAAAAAAGAATCAAGAGCTATCCAGAAAAAAGAACCAACAACAAAAAGAATTAGAAGTATTGCTTTATTCAGCATTTCGTCTTAGCCGAGAAAGTAAAATCAAATTATTTTTAAATCAGGAAGACCCGAAAAAAATCACTCGCGCGTTGATCCTTGCCAACTATATCCATGAATCTCACGAAGAAAAACTCGAAAGCTTCCGAGAAACGCTAGATAAAATTGCAAGCATTCGAGACGACATAAAAAGGCAAAGAAACAAAAAAGAAAACGCACTTGAGAAACTAGCAGGCGAAACCACAAAACTAAAATCAACGCTCAACGATCGATCACAACTTTTAAAATCAATCAATAAAGCCATTGCATCCTCAACAGAAAAAATTCAATCACTGAAAGCTGACCAGGAACGCTTGAAGAAATTGATTGAAAAAGTCGAGCAGTCTATTGCTAACATTCAAGTGCCAAATGACATGCGCGCCTTTTCTCAAATGAAAAGGAAATTACCAAAACCTGTAAACAAAAAACATAACAATCAATTTGGTAAAAAAATTGATGACTCAGACCTACGCTGGCAAGGCGTTACATTTAAGGCCAAAGAAGGCACCGCAGTTAGAGCCATTCATTTCGGTCGAGTTGTTTTTTCAGGCTGGTTTAGAGGCAAAGGGCTACTCTTAATCTTAGACCATGGCGACGGCTACATGACGCTCTATGCCCACAATCAAACATTACTCAATGAAACGGGCGACTGGGTAAAACAAGGCGACACCATAGCGACCATTGGCAATAGTGGTGGTTTAAACGATCCTCAACTTTACTTTGAAATTCGCCATCAGGGAGAACCTCTCAACCCTACACACTGGCTCAAGCGATAACATTTCTATTTAGTGACACGCTAAACTCAGCAAAACCTCAAAATAGCTTCTATACTTCTGTTGCCAAAATAAAAGAGGAAGTGCCAGAATGATCCGGATAAAATGGTTTTTTGTATTTTCTCTATTAATTACCGCACTAAGTTTTGGTGAATCCTCTAACAACAATCTAGAGATGCAAGAAAGTCGGCTGTCGTTAGAGAAAATACAACATTTCGTCGATGTTTATCACCAAGTCCGAGAACGATACGTCGAGCAGATTTCTGATGATGAACTTATCGCGTTTGCCATTCGCGGACTATTACAAAATCTTGACCCACACTCTAGCTACCTTAACCATGATCAATTTAAATCCCTTCAAGATAACACCTCAGGTGAATTTGCAGGCCTAGGCGTTCAAGTCACCGTTGAAAACAATGTTATCAAAGTGATCTCTGCCATTGATGACAGTCCTGCTCAAAAAGCAGGCATACAAAGTGGCGATTTAATTATTAAGGTAGATGAGCAAGCGGTTCATGAATATAACAATGATAACGCACTGGATTTATTAGAAGGCAAGAAAGGTTCAACGGTTCAATTAACCGTTGCAAGAAAAGGGTTAAATAAACCGAAAATTTTTTCCATCGTCAGAGACATCATTAAAATTAAGAGGGTCAGAAGGCGGTTGCTCACAAAAGATTTTGGCTACTTGAAAATAAAACAGTTTCAGAGAAAAACAGCATCCGACGCCAACAAACACATCAAACGTTTAACCAAAAAAAATAAGTCTCCTTTAAAAGGCTTAATCATCGATTTAAGAAACAATCCCGGTGGCTTACTCACACCAGCCATTCAATTATCTGATTTTTTTCTAACAGACGGATTAATTACCTTTACTAAAGGTCGAGAGGCAGCCTCTGAAAAGTTTTATGCAACAAGCCTTGAAAAAATTCCTGATACCCAACTCATCGTTTTGGTTAACGGGGGGACAGCCTCCTCCTCTGAGATATTATCCGGTGCCTTACAAGATCATGGACGAGCAATGATTCTTGGCACAAAAACCTTCGGTAAAGGCTCAGTTCAATCGATCATCCCCATTGGCGAAAAAACCGCGTTAAAATTAACCACCGCGAGATACTTCACCCCTAAGGGGCGATCCATTCAAGCCAAAGGTATTTCGCCTGATATCACTATAGAGCCCGCTAAGCTAATCCAAACAACCGATGAACCATTATTTCAGGAACGTCATCTCAGAGGGCATTTAAGCAAAAAAGGTGATCTATCTAAAAACATAATCGAAGATATCAAACAGTTGAAGACAGAAGACTTTCAGCTGTTTGAAGCATTAACCGTCTTGCAGTCAATGGTTTTGATGAAGCAACGATTAAAATCCACCGAAACACCGCCTGTACTTTCAGGAGGCAAGTTTGACTCTCAAGCACAGGATTATTTCGATCGCGGTTAGGCATCCCACAACAGGCACAGCACTTAATGGTTGGTATTTTTTTGGGTATGCCCATTAGATGACAAACCTTTAGGCGGATCATCTACCCACCTAAGCGATTACTGATAGAATTTAAGCTACAGATCATTTAAAAAGCCGATCAATAATGCTCGCTCTCGAGCATTTAGTTTAAGCACTGCATCTTTGGATGTTTGCGCTTCTCCGTCATGCCATAGAATCGCCTCCATAAGCATACGTGCACGTCCATCGTGAAGAAAGGTGGCATCCGAATCAACTGCATGTGTTAAACCTACACCCCACAAAGGCGTTGTGCGCCATTGTGTTGCTGTCACTAAAAACTCGACAGGGATATCACCATCAACAGGTTTATTATCTATATCAAAGTCTGCGAGTGCTTCGCCCATGTCATGTAACAGCATGCCAGTATAAGGGAATATGACCTGGTTACTTAGCTCTGGGGAATTTTTATGGCTACCTGCGGTGTAACATTGCTGATAAGGCTTACGTGCGGCCTTGTAGGCATCTCTTGCTTGTTGCAACGTTTCTTCAGCTGGATCAGCTAAGAAGTCATCTACAGCAATTTCCAACTCTTTAGCTGAACCTAAAGAATCCGAGTAGACTGCATAAGCCATATTAACATGGTTAATTTTTATGCTCTCAATGCCTATTCCAAAGCGTTATTTTATTAATTCAATAGCAGGAACTTATAGTTTGTATTTTTTAAATTTTTAATGTAGGGTTTTTTACTTATTTAAAATAAGTCTAAGAAAGATGGATCTTAATTATGTCAAATAAAGTGATAAAGCACCTGCTTGCCTTGGTGCCTGTTTCAGTCATCGCCATTTCAGGTTGTTCTTCAAAGCAGGTTAAAGAAGGGCCTGCAACAGGTACTGTTAACGTTATTATTGAAAAAGAAGTCTCAAACGAAAAAACGGGTGAAATTTCCATTCAAGCGCAACGAATTGATGAGATAGCGGAGCGCAGTATAGCCG
>CAKMZU010000139.1 GCA_929200485.1 uncultured Gammaproteobacteria bacterium
TTTGCCTCATATGCACTCCAGAAGAGTTGTTGTTTTCAACTGCTTTTTTTAGGATGAACGTTATATCATCAAATACTGCCTGAGCTTTTCTAAAATCAGATATATTTTCAATTTATAAACAATCTCCTAGGTCACAGACTGAGTGAATGTAAAATAAAATTATCTTGAGCGCTAACAACTAAAGAGCTTCTTTGCGTGAAGCTCAAAACACACTGACATTGTGACACCCCCCTTACCGTAAAATTTTTTTCAGTGTTTGCAAAAACCACAATTATGATTTTTTTAGTTTGAAGATTTACATTAAAGTCATAGATAGTGTGATTAAATTTTTCTTGAACTTATTTCTATTTCACTAATCCTAGAATTGCTAGATTAGAAAATTATGTCACTAGTACTATAAAGAACGTTGTATGAATATCTTTTTGCGTATTTCTCTAATTCTATTTATAGCCAACTCATATCATAACTGTCTATCTATAGAAAAATTATATTTCGCTATTTATTATCTAATAGGCGCTAAGGACGACCTAAAAGCTGTACGTAAACATTTCAGCATAAGAGCAGATGATAATGATGATGATAATGATCTAACTGTAAATCACGTAAGAAGCATTCACGACGCTGTAGCACATAATATTTTTCAGGATAAGCTACCCCGCGATAAAAACTCACCTTCTTGGGGTCCAAGACGTTCCTTGAAATCTTATATTGATGAATCATTTAATGAATTCTACGAATTATTAAAGGGTTTACATTCCTTTGAACACAAGTTATTTAAACCCACAGAGCATGAGATAACAGAGCTAAATAAAAACGGGGATTTAAAAACAACAAATATTGAAGCTGAACAAACAGCAATTGTTTTACAGTCTAACATAGAAGAATGCGGCAGCTACAATACTGATACCAAATTTTATTACATAATGAAGGCTGATTTTCCAGAGACTGCTCCACCACCTTACGAGACCATCGAACAGAAAAAGCAAAAAACAGCAAGTTTGACTTCGCTGTCATCTAGTTCCTCTGAAGATACCGACTCCGACTTCACCCATAGACATGCTAAAAACCCAAGCAATTGTAAACCAAAGTTTTTTACTAGAATCAAAGAAAGATTATTTAAATAAGCCTGCCATTTACAGAAACTTATTAAAAATTCATCTCGCCCTTTTTATATTTATGTTCAGATGCAATACCTGAACACCATCCAAAATATTGATTCGTTGGTGAAAATTCATCACTGTCTTTACAAAGCGTATTATTCTAAATAACGACTATAATTAAATATTATTCATCACCTTTCCGGGCGTTATTGTGACTGTTAACGTTATTCTTCTGGCTGCTGGCGCAGGAACACGAATGCGATCGAGCTTGCCAAAAGTCCTGCAGCCTCTAGCGGGTAAACCTCTTATTGGTCACTTATTAGAGACTTTAAACAAAGTCCCACTAATTAAGCATTGCCTTGTTATTACAGGCTTTAAAAAAGAACAGGTCGAAACCTTCTGCGAAGCAACAAAAGCAGACTTGGACTTGACCTATGTATTGCAGGAAGACCAGCTAGGCACAGGTAATGCTGCAGCACAAGCTTTACCATTCCTATCCGATGAAGGCATCAGCCTGATACTTTATGCAGACGCCCCACTGCTAAGCCAGTCAACGATTAAAGGCTTAGTGGATCAAATAACTCATCATGATGCATCACTGCTGACACAAAAAACCACTAACCCTGAAGGGCTCGGTCGCATCCTAAGAAATAACGACAAGCTTATTCGCGTTATAGAAGAAAAAGATGCCACCGATGAAGAAAAAAAAATTAACGAAGTCAGCACAGGTATGCTGGCTATAAAAAATAACATACTAAAAAAATATCTACCTCAGGTGAAAAATAATAATTCGCAAAAAGAATATTATTTAACAGACATTATTGAGTTAATGATAAATGATGCTTTAAATATCAGCACGCTGCATCCAGAGTTCAGCTTTGAAGCCCAAGGCGTGAATAACAAAAATCAACTCGCCGTATTAGAGCGAGACTACCAACAACACCTTGCAGGAGAATATCTTGAAGCAGGTGTTACTCTGATCGACCCTAATCGATTTGACTGCCGAGGCGAGCTTACCATAGGCAGCGATGTTGTCATAGACGTTAACTGTATTTTTGAAGGGACAGTGATTATCGGCAACCAGGTCACCATTGGACCAAACTGCACTATTGGCAAACCAGGCGAGACAGTCACCATCGGCAGCCATACCGAAATTAAGGCAAACACACAAATCGTCTCGGCAAAAATTGGCGATCATTGTCAGATTGGCCCTTTTGCTCATATCCGGCAAGGATGTGAATTTGGCAACTCCGTTAAGATCGGAAATTATGTTGAAACTAAAAACGCTACCTTGAAGGACGGCACAAAAGCCAATCACTTAACCTATCTGGGCGATACGCAAATAGGTCAATCGACGAATATTGGCGCAGGTACCATCACCTGTAACTATGATGGCAAGCAAAAACACAAGACCATTATAGGTAACGGCGTATTTATTGGTTCAAACACCGCATTAGTCGCACCTTTAACGATTGAGAATAATGCATTTGTCGGCGCTGGCTCAACGATCACTGAAGATATAGCAACGAATCAACTTGCCATTGGGCGTGCACGACAAAAAAACATTGATCATTAAGTTAACACCTGGAGGATTCTATGTGCGGAATTATTGCAGGAATTATCAATACAAATATTGCTGACTCATTAATTGAAGGGCTTGAGAGACTTGAATACCGAGGGTACGATTCTTCTGGACTTGCGGTCATCAAATCTGATCAATCAATCATCCATCGTAAATCCGTAGGCAAAGTCAGTGAATTAAAAGCAATTGTCAAGGCCAGTAAAACCGAAGGGCAAATAGGGATAGCACATACCCGATGGGCGACCCATGGCAAACCTTCTACGCTAAACGCACACCCTCACCTATCCCATGATTGCTTTGCCATTGTCCATAATGGAATTATTGAAAATTACGAGACACTTAAAGAAGAACTAATAGCTGAAGGTTACGAGTTTAGCAGCGAGACAGACTCTGAGGTATTGGTTCATTTAATCCATCAAGCCATGCAAAGTTCTAGCAGCTTGTTTGATGCCGTTCAATCTATCACACCAAAACTCGAAGGCTCTTATGCGTTGGCAGCCATTGATAAATCCACGCCCGACACCTTAGTTGTTGCCCGAAGGGGAAGCCCCTTGATTATCGGTTTAAGCGACGATCAGATTTTTGCCGCCTCGGATGTCATTGCATTCAATGAAACCATTGAACAATGCATTTACCTGGAAGATGAAGATGTCGCTGCCATCTCTAAAAATCTGTTGACCGTGATGAATAATGGCGAAATTATCCCAAGACCCATCAACAGCATTTCAGGAGACGAAAACGGCGCATCCAAGGGTAGCTATACCCACTTTATGCACAAAGAAATCCATGAACAACCACAAGCCATTCAACGGCTAATTGACGCCTACTTAACGGATAAAGGTTTATTTTCAAATACTTTCCCCGTCGCAGATCAACTCGCCATTTCACGCATTAAAAATATCACTATTGTCGCCTGTGGCAGCAGTTATCATGCAGCACTTATAGCAAAGCTCTGGTTTGAAGCTTACGCGGAAATTCAATGCCAGGTTGAAATCGCCAGTGAATTTCGATACCGCAAAAGCATTGTTCCCAAGCGCAGTTTATTTATTGCCATTTCTCAATCCGGTGAAACAGCAGATACGCTAGCTGCATTAGGCCATGCAAAAAAATTGGGATATAAAAAATCACTGGCGATATGTAACAGCAATCACAGTTCTCTCGTAAGGGAGACAGATTTATGCCTGCTTACTCATGCCGGCAAAGAAATCAGCGTCGCTTCGACAAAAGCTTTCACTTCTCAACTCACCGTATTTCTCATGTTAGCCATTTATTTCGCACAAAAAAGAAAGCTGACTACAAAAAACGACACCATGATGGACGCCCTCAAGCAGTTGCCTGATCAACTTTCGGATGCATTAACACTTGAGCCTCTCATCGAAAAAACGGTTACTCCGCTAGCCAAAGCCAAGAATTGTCTTTTCATTGGCAGAGGAGAAATGCACTCGATAGCAATGGAAGGCGCACTCAAACTCAAAGAAATTTCTTATATCCATGCAGAGGCCTATGCTGCTGGAGAGCTAAAACACGGCCCCATAGCCTTAATTGATGACAAACTACCCGTCATTGTTATTGCACCCAACAATGACGTATTAAGCAAAATTCAATCAAATATCAATGAGGTGAAAGCTCGTGGTGGCCAAGTCTATATTTTTTCAGACAGCGATGATTTTGATCAAGCGAATAGCCTCATACCTATTGCGCCTGCCCCTTCTTTAATAAGCCCGATTATATATAGTATTCCTCTTCAATTATTGGCTTATCATATTGCTTTGCTTAAAGGTAATGACATTGATCAGCCCAGGAACCTGGCCAAGTCTGTGACTGTGGAATAAAAACACTTTGAATTACTTCCAAATTGCACTTTAGCCATAAAAAGGCATTATCAAATACCCTTCGCTTTTGTTTTTTGAGTAGGTACAATAAATCTGTCTATATACTTTAGCCCGAAACATTGCCGGTTGTAACATGCGCCTACTCATCATCCATGATGACACCCCATTAATTGAAAAACTGAATCACCTTGTTCAGCAACGCGTAGAACCCATTGATTTTCAGAAGCTTCCTATTTCAACAAACCTTGAAACGCTCAAAAAAACTATCAAGCAAACTAAACCTGATCAAATTCTTTTTTTAGCCATGCTTTCCCCGAAAAGCAACGAAAAAGAGAAAAGCCATTTTGTCTCTCAAATAAAATCCATTGTCGCCATTTGCCAATCCCAAACCATACCTCTGCTTCTTCTTTCAAGTGCTTCGGTTTTCTCTACTGCGAATTTGACGATCGACGAGACATCACCCACGGAACCTAACACTGAGCTTGGCAAAACCTATGACACCATAGAGAAACTTTGTTTGAACTATCAACACAGCATCATCCTTAGAACAGGTTGGATTTTTTCAGGCAAAGGCAATAACTTTCTCACTGAAGCACTGGATTGTGCAATAAAAGGCCAAAAAATCGCATTTAACAGTGCAGGCAAAGGCTGTCCGACTCATGCCAGCGATCTTGCTCGTGTGATTTTAGGTATGAGCCTTCAACTCCCCTTTATGCCCCAAGCTCGCGGTATCTACCATTATGTCAGCTCAGATGCTTCAATTGGCTTCCAATTTTTAGAAACACTACTGACAGCAGCTGCCAATTTCGACACCAGCATTGATCCAAAAAATATTTTATTTGAACATCAGGTTATTGAAGGTTCTCCATTTTTCTTTGAGCCTGTCATGTTAAGTTGCGGCCGACTGCTGTATCACTTCGGCATCCACCAGAGGCCTTGGCGCTCAAGCATCAATCAAGCTGTAAGCGTGTATTTCACTAAATAACACCCTCCAACCAAACACACAAAGGGAATCTATGAAGCCCAGCATAGCAGGGAAAGATGGAAAAATGCGCTGCTTTTGGTGTCATGAAACAGAGCAGTATACGCACTACCATGACAATGAATGGGGTTATCCTGTCGATGAAGACAGGCGACTTTTTGAAAAGCTGTGCTTAGAAGGTTTTCAGGCGGGATTAAGCTGGCTTACCATTTTAAAAAAACGCGAAAACTTTCGTAAAGCTTTTGATAATTTCGATTTCAACAAGATTGCCAAATACACCGAAAAAGACGTTGAGCGCTTAGTTCTAGATGCTGGCATCGTTCGGCATCGCGGAAAGATAGAAGCGGTGATTAACAACGCTAAATGTGCGCAACACTTAATTCAGGAAGAAGGCTCACTTGCCCATTTCTTTTGGCGCTTCGAACCGGATGAAAAAAATCAGCCTGACCCTATGAGCATTTCAAGCTCAGGTATCTCAAAAGACATTTCGAAATTGTTAAAAAAGAAAGGTTGGAAATTTGTTGGACCAACTACCGTATATTCATTTATGCAGGCAATGGGATTAATTAACGACCACGCTAAGGATTGTGATTTTAGAGTGGCGTCGAGCAAAGCGAGAAGAAGATTTAAGCGCCCTACAGCTTAGAGCCGACAGTGATTGGTGGCTACTGTTGCTACAATCCTTACAATAACTGAACTTAGTCAATCAAATAACATCAAAGTACCTATCGCTAGGGCATTAGAGTACATTTCATGTCAAAATTCACAAATATAAATCTACTTTTATTCATAATTATTTGTATTTTTTCGTATCCTAAGAAGTCACTAGCTATGGATGATATGACACAGGAAGAAGCAAAAGCAATTTTTTCTCAAATAAAACATATGAAGTATACACCTGAACAAGAAGGAGCTGCACAGAATACACAACAACAAAAAGAAGAAGAAGAAGAAAGCATCTTATCAGTAATTAAACTTGACGACGATAGATTAGAATTCAGACGATATTCGCGAGAAAGTTCAGAAAAACATACGATAGGAGGGAAAGAAGTAGATCAAACATCACCTGAAGCAATAGAATTACTTAGAAACCATCCAATGCTGCTAGAGTTGGGCAAGATAATACAAAAAAAGGAGGGAGAGATAAGGGATATAGAGAAAAACCCAGTCCACCGATTGAGCAATTTAGGCATGGACCTATATGAAGAATTGAATACCCTAAATGTATTGAAAGTTATATTTCTGAAAGTACTTTTAGAAAAAGAGCCTCATCAGAGGCCTTAATCAGCAAACCGATCAAAAATTAATGATGCGTTCGTCCCACCAAAACCAAAACTGTTAGACATCACACGTTTTAATCCAGCTGAATCAATACGCTCTCGAACTATCGGCATACCTTCTGCTTCAGGGTCTAAGGTTTCAATATTTGCTGAAGCCGCAACAAAGTCGTCCTGCATCATCAACAATGAATAAATCGCCTCTTGAACACCAGCACCACCCAAACTATGGCCGGTTAGTGACTTGGTAGAACTGATTTTAGGTAGCTCATTACCAAAGACTTCCTTCATCGCTTTTAATTCAGGAATATCACCTGCGGGAGTACTTGTACCATGGGCGTTAATGTAATCAACTGGGCCTGCAACCTGATCTAACGCTAACTTCATGCAGCGAACCGCACCTTCTCCACTCGGAGCCACCATATCATAGCCATCACTGGTTGCCGCATAACCTGTCAATTCAGCGTAAATTTTGGCACCACGCGCTTTTGCATGCTCAAGCTCTTCAAGTACTAACGCACCTGCACCGCCTGCGATAACAAACCCATCACGGTCTTTATCGTAAGCACGAGAGGCTTTATCTGGCGTTTCATTATACTTTGAAGATAATGCACCCATGGCATCAAACAAGCATGATAAAGTCCAGTGTTCTTCTTCACCACCACCGGCAAAGACAACATCCTGCTTACCTAATTGAATCTGCTCTAAGGCATTACCTATACAGTGCGCACTGGTAGCACACGCTGAAGACATAGAATAATTAACGCCTTTGATTTTAAACGGTGTCGCCAAACAGGCAGAAATAGTACTACCCATGGTTTGAGTCACACGATAAGGGCCTACACGACGAATACCCTTTTCACGAAGGGTATCTACCGCCTCAACCTGATTAGCAGAAGAAGCACCACCTGACCCCATAACTAGCCCCGTACGAACATTTGATACCTGGTCATCCGATAAGCCACTGTCTTTGATCGCCTGATCTAAAGCAACATAAGAAAATGCAGCAGCATCACCCATAAAACGAAGTATTTTTCTATCAATTAAACTTGGTAAGTCTATATCGACACTACCTGCTAAGTGACTTCTCATGCCAATTTCTTTATAGGCATCCTGGAACTTAATGCCTGATTTGCCATTTTTCAATGAAGACACCACTTCGGTTGCATCATTACCGATACTGGAAACAATACCAAGACCTGTGACTACCACGCGTCTCATAATAAACCTCTTTGTGCTTTTTCAATCAACGTCATCATCCCTGAACTCCCTACCCATTATCGTCTGGCTTGAACAGCCCGACTTTCAAATCTTTTGCGCTGTAAATGGGTTCACCATCACAAATTACTTCACCATCAGCAATGCCCATCACTAAACGACGTTCGATTAGACGTTTGATGTGGAGGTGATAAGTGACTTGTTTTGCCGTAGGCAAAACTTGGCCTGTAAATTTTATTTCGCCGGCACCGAGTGCACGCCCTTTGCCCGGATTACCTTTCCAGCCAAGAAAAAAGCCTAAAAGTTGCCACATGGCATCCAGCCCAAGGCATCCAGGCATCACAGGATCGCCAGGAAAGTGACAATCAAAGAACCAAAGGTCTGGATTAATATCCAGCTGTGCAATAATTTCACCCTTTTGATACAGTCCGTCACTGGTATTGATGTTAACGATTCGATCAACCATTAACATATTATCAACTGGTAGCTGGGCATTGCCCGGTCCAAATAATTCACCATGACCACAAGCAATAAGCTCAGACTTATCAAAGGAATTTTTATGCGTGAATGAATCAGTCATAAGGCTTAACAAGCATCCGTAAATTTAAGCAAGGCGCGCATAGTACCACCTTTCAGACCACTTTTTCTAGAGAGGTAAGATTGAAGAACGTTTATATCGACTATTTAACTTTTTCACCCTTCAGGTCAGCCTGAATGAACACCTGATAATGCTTGAACTTCAAACACGCATCCCCTAAAGTGAAGTTCCTAAAAAAAAGATTTTTTACAAGGTATACCCATGGTAAACAAGTGTTTATTTCCCGTTGCAGGCTACGGTACGCGTTTTTTACCTGCCACTAAGTCCATGCCTAAAGAAATGCTACCTGTCGTCAATAAACCTTTGGTTCAATATGGCGTTGAAGAAGCAATCGATGCTGGCATGCAAGATATTTCTTTTATTACCGGCCGGGGTAAGCGTGCCATTGCGGATC
>CAKMZU010000140.1:0-3692 GCA_929200485.1 uncultured Gammaproteobacteria bacterium
ACAAAAAACCAATCAATTAAAAAGTTAAGTGAGTCGTTTTTATGGACATCCGTAAAGTTAAAAAATTAATCGAATTATTGGAAGAGTCCAATATTGATGAATTAGAAATTAAAGAAGGCGAAGAGTCGGTTCGCATCTCGCGCAACTCTGGCGCTATTATGCCTCAAGCATTTAATTACCAGGTACCGACGGCAGCGCCTGCTCCTGCGGCCGCTCCTGCTGCAGCGGCTGAAGCACCTGCATCAGCAGAACCTGCACTTTCCGGGCATGTTGTTCAATCGCCTATGGTTGGTACTTTCTACCAGTCGCCTTCCCCTGATTCAGCACCATTTGTTAAACCCGGTCAACAGGTTAACGCAGGAGACACCCTTTGCATCGTCGAAGCGATGAAAATGATGAACCAGATCAAAGCAGAAAAATCTGGCACCGTCGGAGAAATTCTAGTTTCGGATGGCGAGCCATTAGAATTCGATCAACCTATCATGACAATCGTCTAAGTCGGGGTTGGCCATGCTGAAAAAAGTTCTCATTGCCAACCGTGGTGAAATCGCACTAAGAATATTGCGAGCTTGCCGTGAGTTGGATATAAAAACGGTGGCTGTTCATTCCACAGCTGATAAAGACTTAATGCATGTCAGACTTGCGGACGAATCCGTCTGCATAGGCCCTGCACCTTCAATTAAAAGTTATTTGCATATCCCGTCTATCATCGCAGCTTGCGAAGTCACGGGTGCTGACGCAGTCCATCCTGGCTATGGTTTTTTGGCAGAAAACGCAGACTTTGCCGAACAGCTCGAACAAAGTGGGTTTAAGTTTATTGGACCTAACCCGGAATGTATTCGCACCATGGGTGACAAGGTTGCCGCGATTGAAGCCATGCAAAAAGCAGGGGTTCCAACAGTCCCTGGCTCTAACGGCCCGTTAACTGATGATACCGAGCGCACCTTAAGCATCGCTCGTGACATTGGTTACCCTGTTATCATCAAAGCTGCCGCAGGTGGTGGTGGCCGAGGTATGCGCGTCGTGCACGAAGAAGCCGATCTTCTCAATAGCATCCATATCACCCAATCTGAAGCGAAAGCTGCTTTTGGTGATAGTACGGTTTATATGGAAAAATTCCTGACCACGCCTCGCCATGTCGAAATCCAAGTACTTTCTGACGGCAAAGGCAATGCAATACACCTTGGCGACCGTGACTGCTCGCTTCAGCGCAGGCATCAAAAGGTATTGGAAGAGGCGCCTGCACCCGGCATTCCTGATGATATACGTGCAACCGTTGCTGCAGCTTGCACAAAGGCTTGTATTGAAATTGGTTACGAAGGCGCAGGAACCTTCGAATTTCTTTACGAAAAAGGCCAATTCTTCTTTATTGAGATGAATACTCGTGTCCAGGTAGAGCACCCGGTCAGTGAGATGGTTACGGGCATTGATATTATCAAGGAACAATTAAAAATCGCATCTGGTATTCCACTGGCTTTAAAACAGGACGACATCATAATAGAAGGTCATTCTTTTGAATGCCGTATTAATGCCGAAGACGCAAAAACCTTTATCCCTTGCCCGGGTAAAATCAAGCATTTTCATGCACCGGGCGGCTTAGGCATTCGCGTTGATTCTCACCTTTACAGTGGTTATAGCGTTCCTCCACACTATGATTCCATGATCGCCAAAATCATCAGTTACGGTTCAAGTCGTGATGAAGCGCTAAAACGCATGCGAAATGCTCTGGATGAAATCGTGATTGATGGTATCCATACTAACATTCCACTGCAACGTGATCTGGTTATCGACGAGGCCTTTATTGAAGGCGGTGTTGATATTCACTACCTAGAGAAAAAACTGGGTCTATAAAAATAAGGTTATCAATGAACTGGGTTCAAATCCGCATCAATGCAACAAATCAAAACCGTGAGCAACTGGAAGATGCATTGCTTGAAGCAGGTGCTCTTTCTATCACGCTTGAAGATGCAGCGGATCAACCCATTTTAGAACCTGACCTTGATCAAACGCCTTTTTGGGATGAAATCATTCTAACGGCGTTATTTGATGCGCATGTTGATGGTTCTCAAGTGCTTAGCGCTCTTGAGAGCACCCTCCCTTTCCCACTCCCTACTGCAAAACTTGAGATTCTGGAAGACAAAGACTGGATCAAAGCATGGGAAGATGCCTATCAGCCTATCCAAATGACCGATAAACTTTGGATTTGCCCAAGCTGGAAAACACCACCTGAACCCAACGCTATCAATTTGATGCTCGATCCGGGTTTAGCCTTTGGTACTGGCACCCATCCAACCACGTCACTTTGCCTTAAGGCGATTGCTGACACTGAACTAGACGATAAGACGTTTATCGACTTTGGATGTGGCTCTGGCATTTTAGCCATAGCTGCCTTGTTACTTGGGGCAAAAAAAGGGGCTGCTGTTGATCATGACCCGCAAGCTGTACGATCAACGCAAACGAATTGCGAAAAAAACGGAATTCCTTCTGATCAACTAACTATCGGCTTAAGTACCGAGATTGAGTTATCGCCTTGCGATATCATGCTTGCCAATATTCTTGCCAGCCCACTGATCACATTAGCCAACAAGCTTACCGACTTAACTAAACCCCGTGGAAAAATGATTCTTTCGGGTCTTTTAGATGACCAAAAGGACGAGGTGATGGCGGCCTATCCCAGCATAGATTTTCATACCATTCAAAAAGAAGCAGACTGGATTTGCCTCATTGGCACCAAGCTGACATAAAAAACACACAACGCACGAAACCAAGAACTAAAACTTATCAAAACCATCTAACTTATTGTTTACATGGCAACAGGTAGGTTTGATGTGGCATTAAATCAAAGTGAATATGATAAGAACCCTGAAGCATTTCAACAATCAACCCACCTGCACATAAGATCAGAAATTGAAGAATTCAGTGTATCTCAACACCTTAACATACAGAATGCTGACATATTGGATTTAGGTTGTGGGGAAGGGCGATTTGCTCGATATTTTATGAGCAACGGTGCTAATTCTGTTACCGGCATTGACCTCTCAACAGCATTGATTCATTTAGCACAGCAGCAGAACAACTGGCATGGAAAGATTCAATATATTTTAGGTGATGTCACTGAATTACCCATAAAACCTGAGCACTTTGATATCGTTTCCGGTATTTATCTTATCCCGCTAGCCGAGGACACCCATACGCTGGAGCGCATCTTTTCAGTAGCCTGTCACGCACTCAAACCCGGCGGTATTTTCGTTAACATTCTACTAAATCCATCCATTGTTGAGAGCGATAATTTCCCACTGCTCGATGACTACTACAGAAAATACGACTTTGAGATTTCTCATCAACTACCCATTAAAGAAGGCTCAAAAATCTTGGTAAAACTGTATAATTCGGACGGTTCTCTATTTGAGCTAATCGATCATCATTACAGCCTTGATGCCATTAACGCTGCTGCCAATCATGCCGGATTCCATCCCTCACAAATTCATCCTGTTGAGATTTCACCAAAAGGCATACATAGCAAAGGCCGGCAATATTGGGAAAGTTATTTATCTAACCCTGCCATTTGTTTACTCATTTCCAAAAAGCATAGTTTAAAGACGCACTAATATTTAAGCCATTTCTGAGAGCTTTGCACTCAATCTGGCGAGACAAAAGGCTAAAAAAAAAGCAAAATATCAAATTAATAAAAA
>CAKMZU010000140.1:3702-7691 GCA_929200485.1 uncultured Gammaproteobacteria bacterium
ATCAGGCAAATGCCAAGTCCGCTGCTGACTTGTTAATTGATGAAAAGTCAATATCCGACTTTAGCGATGACCCTTTTAACATCGGCAATATTGATCAAGCCGATGAAAGCTGGGCAAAAGCCATGTTAGACGATGACACCGCATCTTCTACTAACAACACTTCACCCAAGGCTCGCCCAAAAAAAAATCGCTCACTGGACGAACTCGATGATCTAACAGAATTCGAGAACATGCTTCATTTGGATGATGATGATCCTTTGCATCAAGGTTCACCTTCTCTTTTATCTGGGAGCATGGCCGAACTACCCATTGAATTCCATTACAAGGGACGGAAGCAGCTCTGGCTAAAAGCATTGTATTCAATCCTGTCTATTATGCTTATACTTCTAGTCGGCTATCAGGTTTTCCTTTATCGCTTAAATGACTTAAGTAAAGATCCAAGCTTTAGGCCCTATTATCAAAAGGCGTGCCAGCTACTCAGTTGTCAATTACCCCCGCCTTATGATATTGATCGTATTCACATCAGTCACCTCACGGTGAAATCCCACCCCTACCTTGACGGCATCTTATTGGTCGATTTGATTCTGCCAAATACCGCAGACTACGCTCAGCCACTTCCTCAGTTAGAGTTGTTTTTCACAAACAACAATGAACAAATCGTTGCTGGCAAATCCTTCGAACCCAAGGAATATCTCAGGGGAGAAATGCAGAGCAAAAAAGCATTACCTATCAAGCAACCCATTCATATCGCCATGGAAGTTGTTGATCCCGGAAAGTCTGCTAATGGCTATTTCGTTCAACTAAGATCTCACAAAAATCAAGAAAAAAAGTAGAGATTCTTTTTTTGCCCAGTGACCAATGCTTGGCTAAAATCTACACACTATAGAGGTGATGCATCAGAGAGTTCTCTTAGAAGTCAGCCCTTCGAAAGCTGACTCCCAGAGGTATTCTCCAGAATTGATGTCGTTGTTCAAGATTATCGAACGATCAATTCCTGAGAAGCACTCAGGCTTATCCCCAAAAAAATTTCCATTGTTCATTGGGCCTTTAACGACAAATATCCCAATGGCACAGTGCCCTTTTCGGCCTGTTTTTTATAAAAGAAATTTTAAGAAGTGTTTTTGGGCAGCATTTTTGCATTTTGGCAAGTCACCTAATGATCGTTTAAAAGCCAAGGCTAAAGAGTAATGGATTTAACAGTGAGCACCTTCTACAATACGCCCTTTTTTGAGGCGCTCAATCAATGATCAGTATTGGCCAATATAAACTCCAAAGCCAGGTTTTGCTTGCGCCGATGGCAGGCATCAGTGATTTCCCTATGCGCTCTCTTTGTCAGGAATACGGTGCTGGCCTCACCACATCTGAGATGATCACATCAAAAACCCATCTCTGGGATACGACCAAATCCAGTTTTCGTTTTAAAAAAACCAACAATACCAACATTCCTCACAGCATACAGATTGTTGGTAGCGATCCAAAACAGATGGCAGAAAGTGCCCAGATGGCTGTTGATGCTGGAGCAGAAATCATCGACATCAACATGGGGTGCCCAGCAAAAAAAGTCTGCAAAAAACTCGCAGGCTCTGCCCTCCTGGACGATGAACAATTAGTAAGAAATATTTTATCGCATGTTGTCGGTGCCGTATCTGTTCCAGTGACCCTGAAAATTCGCACCGGTACGCACCCAGAAAAGCGCAACGCCAAAACGATTGGGCAAATCGCAGAAGCCTCAGGAATTCAAATGCTTACCATACATGGCCGTACTCGAGCTTGCCGATTTTTAGGCCAGGCAGAATACGATACCATCGCTGAAGTTGTCCAATCAATCAAGATTCCAGTTATTGCTAACGGCGATATTAAAGACTTGGCTTCAGCAAGAAAGGTGCTTGATTACACAAAAGCTGCCGGTATAATGGTCGGCCGTGGCGTACAAGGGCAGCCTTGGCTCATTAAAGCACTGGTTTGCGAGACACAAAATCAGGCCTACACTGAGCCGGGATTTGACGAAAAAATCCTTATCATTCAAAAGCATATGTCTTTGTTATACCAGTTTTACGGCGTTAGTAAAGGTGTCAAAATCGCCCGTAAACACATGACCTGGTATCTCGAAAATTTAGAACTTAACCGCCACCACAAACAAGCATTTAACACACTGGCGAACATAGACGAACAAAGGTCGTTTATTGAAGATCTCGCCATTTTTTTTAAAGAAGGTAATGTTGCATGAACCAAGAAGCTGTCGCACTCAATTCATCATTCGCTGAGCCAGCCTCAACCACCGAATCGGCCTTACCCAGTGAGCAAAAATCCGGACTACCCAATGGCCAAACTATTCGTGACTGTGTAGCTACCGCTCTAGACAACTATTTTTCCAGCCTTGACAAAAGCGATGGTATTTTTGAAGTCTACCAAATGGTGATGGCCGAGGTTGAAGCACCGTTACTTGAAGCGGTTATGAAGCATACCGAAAAAAACCAAACCCGCTCATCCGAAATATTAGGCATTAACCGCGGCACGTTGCGTAAGAAACTTAAACAATACGACATGCTCTAATCAACACTCGCAAGCTTAGTCACTCAACAAATTTGTCGCCCAATAAAATCTACAGGTTTCAAGATGTCCAACCTTCTTCCGATTCGTCGAGCGCTAATCAGCGTGTCTGACAAAGCTTCCATTGTTGATTTTGCCAAGTCGCTAGTCGACCTTGGCGTTGAATTGCTTTCAACCGGCGGCACCTACCGTTTGCTGAAAGAACAGCAAATTCCCGTCACTGAGGTATCTGATTACACCGGCTTCCCTGAAATGATGGATGGCCGTGTCAAAACTCTCCACCCAAAAATTCATGGCGGTATTCTTGCTCGGCGCGGGAAGGATGACGAAACACTTAAAATACATGACATCAACCCCATTGATCTCGTAGTGGTTAATCTTTACCCATTCCAGGAAACTGTTGCTAAAGAAGGCGTAACCCTAGCTGATGCCATTGAGAACATCGATATTGGTGGCCCGACTATGCTCAGAGCCGCTGCCAAGAATCATGAAGATGTCGCGGTTGTTGTAAATCACGGGGATTACGATCAAGTCTTAACTGAAATGGCTGCCAATGGTGGCGCGCTCAGCGATAAAACACGCTTTGACCTTGCCTGCAAAGCCTTTGAGCACACTGCACAGTATGATGGTGCCATTGCTAACTTTTTAGGCACCCGCCTTATTGATGAAGAAAATATTTTCCCAAGAACCTTCAACCAGCAATTTGAACGTCAGGAAGTTCTTCGCTATGGGGAAAACTCTCATCAACGCAGCACGTTTTACACTGAATCCAACCCAGCCCAAGGCACAATCTCCAGCGCAAAACAGCTCAATGGTAAAGCACTCTCTTACAACAACATTGCAGATACCGATGCAGCCCTCGAAACCGTCAGTCTGTTTGAAGAGCCAGCCTGCGTTATCGTCAAGCACGCAAACCCTTGTGGCGTTGCAACTAGCGAGAACCTTCTTGAGGCTTACGAAAAAGCCTTCGCAACAGATCCTGAATCAGCATTTGGCGGCATTATTGCTTTCAACCGCGAGCTTGATGGCATCACGGCTAAAACCATCTGCGAAAAACAGTTTGTGGAGGTCATCATTGCGCCTTCGGTTAGCGAAGAGGCACTCACCGCCGTACAAGCGAAGAAAAATGTGCGACTGTTAAGTTGTGGAGAGATCACCCCTCCGAAAGCAGGCTTTGACATTAAGAAAGTCGGCGGTGGCTTACTGGTTCAAGACAAAGATACAGGTCTAACCACTGCAGAAGAGCTCAAAGTGGTAACCACACTTGCGCCCACAAAAGATCAGATCAACGATCTTTTATTTGCTTATCGCGTGGCTAAAATGGTGAAATCCAATGCGATAGTTTACGCTGCCGATCAACAAACCGTAGGGGTTGGCGCCGGCCAAATGAGCCGTGTAAACTCAGCACGCATTGCTGCGATCAAAGCAGAACATGCTGG
>CAKMZU010000140.1:7701-8950 GCA_929200485.1 uncultured Gammaproteobacteria bacterium
GAGGTTAAAGGCGCAGGCATGGCATCCGATGCTTTCTTCCCCTTCCGTGATGGTATTGATAATGCTGCAGCCGCTGGCATCAAGTGCATCATTCAGCCCGGCGGCTCCATCCGCGACGATGAAATCATAGAAGCAGCTAACGAACATGGCATTGCAATGGTATTCACAGGCATGAGGCATTTTAGACACTAAGTGCAAATACCATTTAAACAAGCTAACACTAAAACAAGTCAAACCAAGGGTCTTGTATGAATATTTTAATCATAGGATCAGGCGGCCGAGAACACGCGCTTGCCTGGAAAGCAGCACAAAGCCCTGACGTTGAAACCGTTTTCGTAGCACCTGGAAACGCCGGCACTGCGCTGGAACCCAACATGGAAAATATCAACATTGACCCACTGGATCATCAAGGTCTGATTGAATTTTCTAAAGCCAATAACGTGCAATTGACGATCGTTGGCCCTGAAGCACCCTTAGTTGGAGGCGTCGTCGATGCTTTTGAAGCAGAAAATCTGGCATGCTTTGGACCGACCAAAGAAGCAGCTCAACTTGAAGGCTCCAAAACTTTCTCAAAAGATTTTTTAGCCAAGCACAATATTCCTACTGCAGCTTACCAAAGCTTTACTGAAATAGAGCCTGCCATTCAATACATTAAAGAAATGGGCGCACCTATTGTTGTCAAGGCTGACGGCTTAGCGGCTGGCAAAGGGGTTATTATTGCTGAGACTGAAGATGAGGCCATTGCAGCGGTTAACGATATGTTAGCAGATAACCGATTTGGTGATGCGGGTAGCCGTGTTGTTATTGAGGAATTCTTAACCGGTGAAGAAGCCAGCTTTATCGTCATGGTTGATGGCACGGATGTCTTAGCCTTTGCCTCAAGCCAGGATCACAAGGCGCGCGATGATGGTGATAAAGGTCCAAACACGGGTGGCTTGGGTGCATACTCCCCCGCGCCTGTTGTAACTGAAAGCGTTCATCAGCATATTATGGAAGATGTCATCAAGCCCACCGTCGAAGGCCTTAAAAATGACGGCATTCATTACCGTGGATTTCTTTATGCGGGACTTATGATTGATAAAAATAATCAATCCAAAGTACTGGAGTTTAACTGCCGATTTGGCGATCCTGAAACACAGCCTATCATGATGCGACTAAAAACGGACTTAGTTAAACTCTGCAATGCTGCCTGCCAAGGACAGCTTGCAAAGGAAAACATCGAATGGGACAATCGAGCAAGTGTTGGTAT
>CAKMZU010000141.1:0-3920 GCA_929200485.1 uncultured Gammaproteobacteria bacterium
AGGCAAGCCCTTGTCTTTTCAAAAAATAGAGCGCTTGTTTTTCATAATGGTCGCCTACGGACTTGGTTCTTATTTTACACGATTTATTGTTAACATTTTTATTTTTAAATAACGGCATTAATGAAAATCCTTTTTCATTGTCGTCTTTACAATTTACCTGTATATGTTTAGCTGTTATCTGCCACCTGTAGTGGTTTTAAATAACCGTTGCGGAAAATGGCAGGTGATAACTCTCTATGGATAACCTGATCTTTCAAGAATAAAGTACCTGTCGATCCATTGACTCGTAGGTTGCTGTTCGTTCTTATCGCCGGCGAGCGTTCAGCTAATGAAAAAGCATCTTGGCCAAAAGCAAACATTCGAACCAAGGTTGAATTTTTGTATTTTGAGGGAATAGATCGTTGTTGAACCAGCATAGGAAACTCCGTCAAACGGACCCCGTTTAAATCCTGATTTACTTTGTTGTCAGTATAGCCTCGGTAAACAGAAGAGGTGCTGTAAATAGGAAGGTCTTGAGCATAGTAGAAATTAAACAGCGGGGGGATAGCCAGAGCCTGATCAGGCTTGGCAAAAACTACAACCATATCGATATCCTGTCGTCGTCTTGGTTCTGACTCGGTAGGTAATCCTGCTGTTTGCTCAAGTTCTTTGTTGCGCTTATGGCTGTCATCAACGTCTAAAAGTTTCTGGATGATCCGTGCTTGAGATTGGGTGGATGTGAATGTGGCTGAGTCGACCACGGTATTGCCTAATTTTGCCCACTCTCTTTTAAAGTACTCAAGATTGTTTAAGCCCCACTCAGAGTTTTCGGAAAGCACAATGGCACGCTTGTGGTGGCTCTTTTGGGATAGGTGAATTAAGGAATCTACTTCATCTTCTGAGCCTAAACCAAATTGGTAAAGGTTTTTGGTATGTATGGTTCGGTCTTTTAGTGTATTGAGTGCGATAGTTTTAACGGGTAAGGAATCTTGTCGGCTTAATTCTTTTAGGTGGTTTTTTAATAGTGGCCCAATAATAAGGTCTGCGCCATTGTGAACGGCCGTTTGGTAGGTTTCCATAAATGAGGTATTAGGGTCGGTATTATAAAATTTTAATTGGCTTAATTTTTGACTGAAATAGCTGTGCATCATCCCGTCTCGTATAGCGTCGGAGACCGCTTTATATTTCCCTTCGAATGGTAGAATAACAGCGATATGTTTGGGTATGTCATTATAGGAAGAGCGCAGCTCAGTAATTTCGGTAGGGGGTATCAATGCAGCAGGATGCGTTGGATAAAGTTGATTCCAACTGTCTACGGCTTTGAGTTGATTTTTAAAGCCATTATGCTGGGCGCTAAATATTTCTGCCAAGCTTAGCCATCCTTGAAGGGTTGGTTCTGACGCTGTTTCCTTCGCTTCTTTTATTTGATCTTTTGGTATCCTTCTGGCATTTTGCCAGATAGCTTGGTGGTTTTTTTGGTAAGCAGGTGTGTTGCTATTATAATACTGAGCGTTTTGAATGCGGTCCTTGGTGGCTGCGAGGTAGTGGCCGGTGGATTGGCTTAATTGAGCAAGCATCTCGTTTGCTTGCTTTTTCGTGCTTGGATCGGCTTTGTTAAGTTTTTGGCGGTTTTCATCATTTAAAAGTGTATTTCTTGCAATATCCACTTGGCCTTGTTCGGTTGATAAAAGTACTTGCGTTAAAATAACCTCAGCCTGTTCATTATGAGTGGCTGCCATTTGTGATAGTGTTACGAGTGACTCTTTAGCTTTGGCGTAACTTTTATTATCAATTAGCTTAACGGTTTTGTTTAAATGCCGAGTAAAGGTATTGGAGTTACTGGGTGATGGTGAAATGCTTGCCGTGGTTTCTGATCGCTGATGGGTTGTTGAACAGCTTACCAGAAAAATGATGAATAAACCCAGAAGTGGTAAAGAGAATGGTTTATTCATAGCTAATACCCTCTAACCGTGATTATTTGATTGTGTGATTATTTGAATGAAAGCTTCATTGTATATTGTGTCGACCCCAATTGGTAATTTAAATGATATAAGCCTTAGGGCGATTGAAACGCTCAAAACGGTCGATTATATTGCTTGTGAAGATACTCGTCTGAGTCAGAGGCTTTTGAATCACTTTCAAATCGGGACGAAGCTCTTGTCTTATCATGAGTTTAGTGATGATACCGTTGCAGACAAATTATTATCTATGGTGGAAAATGGCCGAAATATTGCGTTGATTTCAGATGCGGGTACACCATTAATTTCAGATCCTGGCTATCGGTTGGTCAATGAGGCGGTTAGTCGAGATATTCAAGTTATTCCTATTCCTGGAAGCTGTGCTTTTGTTGCTGCTTTATCTGTGTCAGGGTTGCCATCGGATCGGTTTAGTTTCGAAGGTTTTCTTCCTAGTAAGGCAGGGGCCAGGCAAAAAACTCTGGAGAGGCTTAAAAAAGCCCCTCAGACACTTATTTTTTATGAGGCGCCGCATCGAATCATTCATTGTCTTAAGGATATGGTGGATGTTTTTGGAGGTGGTCGAGAGGCTGTATTGGCGCGTGAATTAACCAAGACTTTTGAAACCATAAAAAAATTTCCTCTTTCGGAGTTGTTAGCTTGGGTGTCTTCGGATGCTAATCAGCAAAAAGGTGAAATGGTGATTTTGTTGAAAGGCTATCAGGTGCCGGAGGTTGAGTCTCTCAATCAAGAGCAGGAAAAGCTGGCTAAATTACTGCTAGAAGAATTACCCCCGAAAACCGTCAGCAAAATATTATCCTCTCATTTGGGTATCCCAAAAAAAATAGTTTATCAGGCAATTTTGAATTTATCCTGAGTGTGCTATCCTTGCCCGCCTGAGCCGGCTAGGCAGTCGCTGCCATGTGGTCTTTACTGCGTGGGAGAGGAAAGTCCGGGCTCCATAGGGTAGAGTGCCAGGTAACGCCTGGGAGGCGAAAGCCTACGGCAAGTGCAGCAGAAAATATACCGCCGAAGTGGCTATCTTCTTGTTGAGTGAATCATAAAAGATTCATTCAGAAGGTTTGGCTTTAGTCTAATCTAAAGGTAGTTGCTGGTAAGGTTGAAATGGTGTGGTAAGAGCGCACCGCGCGATAGGTAACTATTCGTGGCAAGGTAAACCCCACTCGGAGCAAGACCAAATAGGAATCCAAAGGTGTGACCCGCACTGGGTTCGGGTAGGTTGCTAGACGCAAATGGCGACGTTTGTGCTAGATGAATGATTGCCCAAGACAGAACCCGGCTTATCGGCCGGCTCAGACTCACTTCTTTTATTAAATCTTCAAAGCCTATGCGTTTTTTTGATTAATCTCTCAGTTCATGGACATTGTTAAGTATCTATTTTATATCGTTGTAAATATTGCACTTTGTTATTCTTTTTTCTGATAAGAGATTGTTTCCTTTTCAGTTTGCCTGTGTATTCGAGTTAAAAAAGGTTGAATAGTGTTGCTTAAGTTTCTATAGTGTGCATAAGTGGTTTATTGTGGGTAAATGTGGGTTTTTGGGTTTTTGGGCTGTTTTTTGGATTTTTTGAGTTGTTTTTTGGAATTTTAGTGAATGGTTTTTCGGGGGATTCATACAGTTAATATGGACGCCAAAGGGCGGATGGCTATGCCGACCCGTTACCGGGATGCATTTGCCTATGAGGGGCACAATCAATTAATTGCCACGGTTGATATCCAGTCACCTTGTTTACTTATATACCCTTTTGCAGATTGGTTAAAAATAGAAGAAAAATTACAGACACTGCCAGCATTAAATACCTCGTCAAGGCGTTTGCAGCGATTGATGTTGGGCTATGCCAGTGAGGTTGAGTTAGATGCAAACGGCCGTATGTTAGTCCCTCCTGTTTTGCGAGAGTATGCGAATTTTGAAAAGAAATTAGTACTTGCTGGTCAGGGAAACAAATTTGAATTATGGAGTGAGGCA
>CAKMZU010000141.1:3930-5527 GCA_929200485.1 uncultured Gammaproteobacteria bacterium
GGCAAACTGGTCGAAAGAAACTGAGCAGGCAATATCTGAAGCATTAAACGGTGATTTAGACATTCCACTCGACATTCAAGATATTGTTTTATAAGGGTAGGTATGCACGAATCCGTGTTGTTGCAAGAGGCAGTTGCCGCTTTGTCTATAAAAGCAGATGGTTTTTACGTTGATGGAACTTTTGGGCGCGGTGGTCATAGTCGAGTAATTCTTGAGTCGCTCTCAAGTGATGGGCGTTTACTTGCGATAGATAAAGACTGTGAAGCGATCAAATATGCAGACTCAACCTTTGGTGGCGATCAACGATTTTTGATTGATCATGGATCGTTTGCTTCAATTAAGGCGTTTGTCGATTCACAAGGGAAATTAGGTCAGGTCGATGGGGTGCTCTTGGATCTTGGTGTGTCTTCTCCACAGCTTGATGTGGCAGATCGGGGCTTTAGTTTTTTGAAGGATGGGCCTTTGGATATGCGAATGAATGAGCGAGAGGGGGAAACAGCCGCAGACTGGCTGCAAAATGCTAGTCAATCAGATATTCGAAGAGTGCTTTGGGAGTATGGCGAAGAAAAATTTTCAGGTCTAATTGCTAAAAAAATTGTTGAGCGTCGAGAACAAGCGCCTTTTATTACTACTTTAGATCTTGCAAATTTTATTGCCGATATTATTCCCAATAAGTTTCACCAGAAAAAACACCCTGCTACTCGGAGTTTTCAAGCAATCCGAATGTATGTCAATAATGAATTGGGTGATATAGAAGAATTTTTAGCCTCGATTTTGTCTGTGTTAAAAGTCGGGGGGCGTTTGGTTGTGATTAGCTTCCATTCGCTGGAAGACAGACTGATCAAACGTTTTATTAAAAGTGAAGAGCGGGGCCCCAAGATTCCAAAGAATATCCCTATTATGGATATTCCTAGAGATCCTCACTTTGTTAGCGTAGGAAAAGCAGTAAAGCCCACATTAAAGGAGTGTGAAGGCAATGTCAGGGCCAGGAGTGCTGTGATGCGGGTTGCTGAGAAAGTTGCTGGTAACCGAATGACTTTAAGTTATGAGGCGAGCGGCAATGCATAGTGCGAAGTTGACCCTTATTTTATGGGGGATGATATTAGTCACGGCTATTTGTGTGGTGTACGTGTCATTCCAGTCAAGGTCCGTATTTATTAGTTGGCAAGAAACCCTTCAGCAAGCTGAACAGATTGACGTTGAATGGGGGCAGTTAATTCTTGAAAAGAATACCTTGGCATCGTATGCAAGGCTTCAGAGAATAGCAGAAAAAAAATTAGGTATGGTTGAGCCGAAAGGTCAGCGAATTGAAATAATTAAAGACAGTCATTAGAAATAGGCAACAAACAAGTCAAATGATAGAACTTATTCAAAAGTACTGGCGGTTTTACTGCGTAGTGTTTTTTTTAACGCTAATGCTGCTCGCTTTGCTTTTGAAAATGTTCATTATCCAAGCGGTTGATCTTGAGTATGGCGCAGCTTTTCTTAAACAGCAAGGTGATAGACGGACCATTCGAGAGGAAGTAGTGATGGCGAATCGTGGGCAAATCGTAGACAGACGCGGCGCGCCCTTAGCCATTAGTACACCCGTTTAGAG
>CAKMZU010000141.1:5537-8940 GCA_929200485.1 uncultured Gammaproteobacteria bacterium
GGTTGAGAGTATCTGGTTTGATCCTAAGTTTTTTCATCCAAGTAGTGAGAAACTCGAGCAGCTCGCTTTTTTATTGGAGATCTCACCTGCGAAGATAAAGAAAAAAATGCAGCGCTATCAGAAGCGTCGGTTTGTTTATCTTAAAAAGGGCGTGTCTCCTTTTGAGGCAGATAGTGTTGAAGCGCTAGGGATAAAAGGCGTGTTTTCTCAGTCTGACTATCAACGATTTTATCCAGCCGGAGAGGTGGCGGCGAATCTATTAGGGTATACCAATAGTGATGGCGAAGGGATTGAGGGGCTTGAATATGCCTATGATCAATGGCTTACGGGAACAGATGGCAGTCGCCGAGTGTTAAAAGATTTGTATGGTCGAACGATAAAAATTTTAGGTCAGCCGAAAGACCCTGTTGTAGGAAAAGATATGGTCTTGAGTATCGATTTACGCATTCAGTTTTTGGCATACCGAGCGTTAAAAAATGCGGTTATTCATCATCGAGCGGCGTCTGGCTCGATTGTCGTTTTGGACAACAAAACAGGTGAAGTATTAGCAATGGTGTCTCAACCGTCATTTAATCCGAACGATCGCACTACCATTGATATGTCGCATGTGAAAAACCGGGCAATCACCGATGCTTATGAGCCTGGCTCTACAATGAAACCTTTATCGATGTTGGCGATTCTGGAAAGTGGGAAGGCTCGTCCGCAGGATATGATAAATACCAGTCCTGGCTATATCCGGGTGGGTAAAAAAACTTTGATGGATCCTGTGAATTATGGCGTGATGAGCGTGACTAAAATAATTACTAAATCCAGCCAGGTAGGGATGAGTAAATTAGCCTTGAGAGTGGACGCTGACAAAATCCCGTTAATGTACAATCGATTGGGTTTAGGGCAGTTTATCGGTACTGGCATGCCGGGAGAAAATGGTGGTTTTGTACCGCATGATATACATTGGAGTGATATTGAACGGGCAACCTTATCGTATGGTTATGGTTTAACGGTAAATACGTTGCAACTCGCGAAGGCATACTCAGTTCTTGGATCAAAAGGCAAATTGAATCCTGTGAGCTTGCTGAAACTATCAGAGGTTTCCAGTGGGAAACAGGTTGTGTCAGAAAATGTGGCTAACGATGTACTTTTGATGTTACAAACAGTGACTACTAATGAGGGCACAGGTCGGCGCGCAAGAACGAGTTCCTATAGTGTTGCGGGCAAAACGGGCACTAGCCATAAGGTTGGTGAAACCGGCTATGAGATGAAATACATTTCCTTATTTGCTGGTTTAGCACCTGCTGATAACCCCAAAATCACGGTTGTGGTATCCATTGATGACCCTAAAGGTAAGCAGTATTACGGCGGAGAAGTGGCAGCGCCAATTTTTGGTGAGGTCGTTGCAGGCAGCCTTCGTTTGCTAGAAGTGCCGCCTGATTTATTAGTCAGCCGTTTTATTGATAATCAAGGGGCGATGTAATGAAGCTCTTTGACTTATTTCGGCTGTTTCCAGAAGCGCAGACCATTGGTGAGAATCTGGAATTGTCAGGTATGCAGCTCGATAGTCGAGCCATCAAGCCCGGTGATTTATTTGTAGCTTTAGTGGGGAGTCAATTCGATGGGAGGGCTTATATTTCAGATGCCCTGGAAAGTGGTGCGGTTGCTGTTTTAGTTGATGAACCGTTATCTTATGGCTTGTCAGTGCCCGTTGTTATTGTTCCAAACCTTAAAAGCAAGATTTCAAAAATAGCGTCGCAATTCTTTGGTGACCCTTCCAGTCAATTGAGTTTATTAGGTGTAACGGGAACCAATGGCAAATCATCTGTTTGTGAGTATGTTAGGCAGTTAAGTGGTTTGCTTAAGCACAAGGCAGCATCTATAGGTACATTAGGTGTTCATATGGATGGTCAATTAGATCCCCTGGCTAACACTACGCCTGATGTTGTGAGCTTGAATGCGCTGCTGGCGAAGTGTGTTGGGGTGGGTATATCTTTAGTAACAATGGAAGTTTCATCTCATGCTCTAGTGCAAAATCGAGTACAGGGTTTGAAATTTGATATTGGCGTTTTTACAAATCTTTCACAAGATCATCTGGATTATCATCACACCATGGATGAGTATGCTGCGGCAAAAAGTGAATTATTTAAACTGCCGAATTTACAGACAGCAATAATCAATATTGATGATGATTACTCAGGGCTCATGTGTTCAAGTGTCCCTGAAGGTGTTCGTTGCTATCAATTTAGTTTGATGAATTCGGTTGCGGATGCTTATTTTTCTGATATCCATTGGTTTCCGGATGGTGGGTGTGAAGCGCGCATTCATGTGTGTGGTGAGGCAGTCACTATTCGAACGTCTCTCATCGGTGAGTTCAACCTATATAACTTATTGGCTTCAGTACTTGTTTTGAGACTGCATGGCCATTCCTTAACAGCAATTTCTGATTCAATCCCAAGCCTTCATGGTGTTAATGGCCGCATGCAGCACGTAGAAAATGATGAGGGAGTTATCGCTTTAGTGGATTATGCGCATACGCCGGATGCTCTTAGAAATGTGCTTGAAACACTCAATATTCAAAGAGAATCGCAAGAGACTTCAGGTCAAATTTATACGGTTGTCGGATGTGGTGGCGATCGAGATCAAAGTAAGCGACCACAGATGGGTAAGATAGCTTCAGAGCTTAGTGATCATGTTTGGGTAACTTCTGATAATCCTCGATCTGAAGATCCCGTATCCATTTGTAATGATGTTGTATCAGGCATTGAAAAAAATAATTATCAGGTGAGTGAAGCTAGAGAATCAGCCATTCAAAGTGCAGTCAATCAAGCGCAAGTGGGCGATTTTATATTAGTCGCAGGCAAAGGGCATGAGAAAACTCAAACCATAGGCGCCGATATTCTTCACTTTGATGATGTAGAAGAAATTAAAAAAGCATTTGAACGAAAGGCTGATCACAAAATAGATGCTGAACAAGGGAGGAGAAGATGCCATTGATTCTATCCCTGAATGATATTCAGACTGTGACTAATGGAGAGTTGAAGGAGGTTGCGGGAGACACACTTCCTGAGATTAGTCAGGTAGTGATTGATACTCGTAAAATTGCTGCACCAGCCTTATTTGTTGCGCTTAAAGGTGAGCGAGTGGATGGTCATGATTATTTACATGAGGCTAAGAAGCAAGGCGCAGTCGTTGCCTTGGTTGAAAACTTTCAGCCAGCCGAGATTACGCAATTAAAAGTTAATGATTGCCATAACGCGCTGATTCAGATCGCCAAAGCAACGCGAGCCGCATTTAAGGGTAAGGTCTCTGCTATTACTGGCAGTAGTGGTAAAACCAGCACTAAAGAGGCGCTAGTGGCGTTATTAAAGCCGCATTATCGTGTGAATTTCACAGAAGGCAATCAGAATAATGA
>CAKMZU010000142.1 GCA_929200485.1 uncultured Gammaproteobacteria bacterium
CTCGATCGGTAAATGTAGGTAGTTGTAAAAATAAACCTTGCGGTTGTTTTGTGGTATGCTGTCAACCAGATC
The DNA here is from genome assembly GCA_929200485.1 of uncultured Gammaproteobacteria bacterium. Taxonomy (GTDB): domain Bacteria; phylum Pseudomonadota; class Gammaproteobacteria; order Pseudomonadales; family DT-91; genus CAKMZU01. The sequence continues at coordinate 73 of CAKMZU010000142.1, forward strand.
ACTGCGATCAATTTCAACGGAATAGCGATAGGATTTATTCTGACTATCCATTAGGTTATCCCCGTCACTGGATAAACTGTACATCGGGTAGCCGGTAAAATTATTGTCTTTCGAATAACTATAGTGAGTTTCTTCAATTTTTTTATTGGTTGCCAAATCCATTTTTTCAAGCAGACCAACAACAGGCATCTGTTTTTTTCCACTGCTGTTGGTGTAGTTGATGGTGTCATAACTGATTTGTGTCATTAATCCTTTCGGCGTTTCTATCGTTCGTAAAAGATTTCTTCCGGCAAAATTAATGTAGGTAAATTCGGTACGCTGCCCCATGGCATTGGCGATCGCTTCAACCCCGTTTTTATTGAAATACACATGCGTTTTTTTATTGTCGGGGGAGATCAGGATAAGTTCGCTTGGCAAGTATTCAAAGTTATATTGATTACCATAATTATCCGTCAATGCTTTCAGGCGAGCAGACCTGAGCGAGGTGACAGGCTGCTCATAATCAAAGCGGATAAAGTTACCAAACCGGTCTTTTTCAATGACAATCAGTCCCTGATGAGAGAAATACTTGATGCTGCCATCTTTGTGATTGGATTGATAGCGATAAAATACCCCTTTATGACCGGGGATCTCGCGGGCTTCGGCATCATCGACAAATCTTGTACCATGAAGGTTGTAATAACGAAGGCCGGAGCCAAAGTCCGTTTCATCCCGCCAGAGTAGGTCAATCAGCCAATCCTGACCATGAATGTAAGCGGTTTTTTCTTTGATAAAATCCAGATCAAGTTGCCAGCCATTAGGCAGGCTGAACATACCTTCTTTATTGAATCGATAAGAGAGATGAAGTTGGAAATTAGCTACCCGCCCTTTGGCAGTTATGAGTGGATAAGAATAATCAAAGGTGCCGGTTGCGGCGTTGACCGACTCATGACTCAGGCGGGTTTTATTATAGGCTTGAGAGCCGGGATAATCCTCTTCGGAAAAAGCACTGTACGCAACGACCCAGCACACCAATATCAATAGTATTTCTTTGAGTTTCACAGGTATTTTCAGCTCAGGTTGTGAATAGTTGGCAATAAGGACGAGCCAGAACAATTTACAAGAAGTTTGGAGTTAATGTGGTTTTGATAAGGATTAAAACGCTTTGTTCAATCGTTAGTTATTTTTTGCTTCTTCTGTTAATTGATTAGCCGGAGGGTGAACAACAGCCATGGCTGGCTGTTGCGGATCGACTCAGAGACATCAAAAAAAGTGCCTGGCATCGCTTGCTTTGGGAGAGTGGTATTAGTCCGTGCCGTTAGGGTAAGCTTCTTCAAAGCTTGAGCGATCCAGTCCCTGAAAATTATCTGTACCCGATATATCTTCAAAGGAGGCTGGGCTGGTAGGTGCCAACACTCCAGATGTACCGAAGTTAATCGACTCTTCTGTGGGAAAAGCACCGGGGGTTACAGGCAAACTTGAGGCTAGTTGGCTAGGATTTATCCGTATAAATGCAATCTGAGGTTTACCTGCTACAGAGTAGATCTCCCCTGCATGGACTTCATATCTTACCGTTGGAACTAATCTTGCGAAGTACCCCTTTGGTGGAGCATTTGATTGAAGGTTCTTTATAGTCTCGCCTAGATCCTTGGAAACAAATCCCCTGCTGTCTGAAACCGAACTGGCTGATGACTGTATAGACACTTGACTTTCCCCTGACGATGTCAAGTGGGTTTCAACCGTATCGTAGAAAGCCTGGGATGTTGATGCTTGAGCATTAGCTTCCAAAGTTTCAACGCTAGAGCCAGCACTAAAGTTGACTGAAATGGTACCGCTGCTAACTGCTCTATCAACTAAAGCGATTTCTTCAGTCGCCCCCTCACTAAGAGCAGAAGTGGTGCCTGAAAAAAAACTGGCAGAAATGCTCGGTGCGAGCGCAACGCCGCCTGCAATTGCAGAAACTGCAATAAGGCTAAAAGTGGTATATTGCAAAGCCTCGCCTGCTTTGGTGCTGCCTGCATCGAATGCAGCTTGAGAGGATATTGTCGATAAACCTGCCAAGGTTGTTGCTGTTGCACCTGCCACAGCAGCGCCAGCGGTGAGTGTCAGGGATGCTCCGCCTGTAGGTACAGCAGCCACGATACCAATGACACCTAATACGGCGAGGGCACCTCCCAGGGTATAGTTTAAGGCAGATGAAACGCTATGACCGGTAGGGTCAATGAATGTGACGGGGTTGACTTTGGCAAAGGCGTAAGGGTTATCGACAAAGTAGTTGTCACGACTGATAAACATCTGCAATCCAGGATTATAAAACCGGCGCTGAAGATAAGTCAGTTGGGCATCTTGATCAGTGTATTCCTGATTCCAGCCAAGGCTTGAAGATATTTCACTTCCCGACAGTGGAGCGGATGTTTTACCGTAAGCGCTATAACTTGTGGGGTGGAAATCCTGATTGCCGCTTAAAATGCCACCGATGCTATGTCCGGAAACAAAGAATTGATCCACGGAATTGTCGGAAATATTTGCCTGAAGTCCTCTACTGTCGCTATAGAGGCTATGCCATTGGTCATCATTCTTGATAGCAGTTATTTTTTTGTTGATACCATGATAAAAGGATTGTTGTTTATGGCCGGTTGTACGCTTGCTTAGTAAACCATTGGGCAAATAATGGTATTCAATGTCAGAGGAATGAGGGCTGTTAATTTTCAATAGATAACCCTGGGCATCATAGTCGTAAGTGGTGTTGTCAGGGGTTTTTTCCAGGTGGCCGTTTTTATTCCAGATATAATGGTCTGTATATGTTTCCTTGCCGGTATCTGAGGTTGAGCATATTCGTTGATCCTGCGCGTTATACTCATGGCTGGTGCTATGGTGATTTTGCTCATCATGGTAGATTTCATCGATCAGGTTGTTGTTAGCATCATAATGGTAGTTAATGTATTTGAGGCGTTGATTGGTATGGTGCTTTTCATTCACCAGACGATTTAGCGCATCGTATTGATAACTCTGTGAGCTATCCGATGCGGGCTTATAACCTTTGTGCGAGTGGTTGGTTATACCTGTAAGCTGTCCTCTGACATTAAAGTGGTAATCTGTATTGAATGTTATGCCGCTGGGTTTGTTGCTGTGGCATGTTTTTGCGATATTCTTGAATGGTCCATAATAAAAGTGTGTTTCAGTAATGTCATCGGTATTATAAATAGAGGTTCGAGTGATCAGTTTACCTTTAAATTTGTTTTCATCCTCACCGTATTTGAAATGGATGCGATGTTTATCTAACTGAACTGCTGATATTAATCCCTTGTCATCGGCGTTATAAGTGTACAGATAGCGTTTGTTGGCGAAATCCGTTCTGGAAATGATACGTTCTTTGTCATCATAGTCCATTGTTAGTGATTTCTTGTCAGGATAGGTGATAGTGTGGATTCTGCCGTTAGGTAAATAACTGTAATTGATGATCTGCCCATCGTTATCAGACAATGAGGTTAGATGATTGTCACTATTATATGTTTTGGTAATTTCTATTGGCTTGCCATTACGCATCCAGCTGTTTTTTGTCATCTGACCCAACAGGTTGTATTCATACAAAATAGTTTCACCATCAGGTTGAATGGTTTTGATGCGTCTGCCTTCTTTATCATTAATATATTGCGTCGTCATCTTCTGCGGCGTAACAACAGAAATCAGCTGATTATCTGCGTTAAACACTCTTTGGTCAGTGTCCCGATGACTGGTTTTATTGCAATTATTTTGTTTTTTGGTGTGTTTTACTACATTCTTGAAAATATCATACTCGGTTAAGCGAGTGTAATGCAGGTTATTAAAACCATTGATAGTTTTACTGGTGCGATTAAAACCCGGGTCGTATTCATAGATGCTTTGGATGGTATCTGTGCTTTTACCTGTGAGGTGGTTGATCATCGAACTGGTATAATGAACCGGTCGACCGAAACCATTTTTTTCGAGGGTTTCTTCCAGAAAACCTGTTTGGCGATCATGAGGATTATCAAACAATGGATATTTTCGATGGCGTGTTTTTGCAAGCCACGGCTGTGTTTCTTTTTCCATCACTTTGTGTTTGTTGAGATAAGTTGTAGTGATGAGATCTGCATCATTGTATTCAATCTGTTTGATGTTGCCCCAGTGGTCGATATGTTTAATTGGGCGTTCCAGTTGATCGTACATTATGGTGTTTTCCAAACCTAAAATATTGGTCTGTTTAATGACTTTACCCCAGCCGTTGTATTCCTGTGTTGATAATCTGCGCCAGGCATCATGATAAAGATCTTTATGCTCGATGATTCTTCCTGTGGCATCAGTCACTTGAGCGATTGTATACTGTAGTGGCGTTTGTTTTATGATCTGATTAGTCTTATCTTTTCCATAATCATGGTGGGTATAAACAGTGGCTTTGCCGAGAGGGTTAGTCTCTTTGGTTAATCGCTTCAGTGGGTCATACTCGTATTGCCAGATGGCGCCTTCAGGTGTGATTTTTTTTATCAGATTACCACTTAGGGTATCTTGAATTTCTGTGTGAACAGCGCCTAAAGTGCTTGTCTGTTTTATCGTCAAATGACCTGTGTCAGAATCCAGATGGTAGTCTTTCGTGTAAAAGGTTTTCTGAGGGCCGGGCTTATCTTTGGCTAGCCATTCAACGGATGAGACGGTTTTTCTTCCTGCTGGATCATGTTTAAGCGTGAATTTTTGCCAGGGCTTCCAGTCGGTGTCGCCATGTGTTTTATATTCTACTATTTTGTCAGTATGTGTTTTTTTATCGGCTGCGAGTGTGTAAGAGGTACGAATCATTTGACCTGTGAAGCCGTCTTTACGAATGTTTTCTTTTTCCAGACCAAAAGCATCATTGTAATAGGATTTGGTTTGACTGTGGGTAACCTTCCATTTTGAAGACGTTCGATCATAGATGTGAAGATGTTCTTCGATTTTATTGCCGTAGGTATCATAATTTGTAAGGATTTTATCGCCTGGAATAAAGCTTTTGTGCCCATCATGCCAAGTCCAGTTTGTTGTTTCGCGTGGTTTGTCATAATTGGTTGATCGACTGTATTTAAAAGGAGAGATGGCGTATTCATAAGTTGTTTTAGAATGCGGGAAACCATTTTTTTTGGTCACCACTTCGATCGGTAAATGCAGATAATTGTAATAATGTACTTTGGTATTGGTTTGAGGCAAATCACCAACCAAATCACTGCTGGAAATCTCAACAGAATATCGATACGCCTGATTTTGGCTGTCAATTAGATTGTCGCTGTTATTCGATAGGCTATACATTGGATAGCCTGTGAAATTATTGTCCTGTGAGTGGGTGTAATATGTTTCTTCGATTTTTGTATTGGAAGCCAAATCAATTTTTGAAACCGTACTGACAACCGGCATTTGACTTTTTCCACTGGCATTATTGTAGCTTATGGTGTCATAACTGATTTGCGTCATTAGCCCTTGAGGCGTTTCGATGGTTCTTAAAAGATTACTGCCAGCGAAACTTATATAGGTAAATTCTGCTCTAAACCCTAAAGCGTTTTTGATACCGACAACGCCTTTTTTATTGAAATAAATATGGGTTTTTTGCTTATCCGGGGAGGTCATAATGATTTCCCCTGGCTGATAATCAAAGATGTATTGGTTGCCATAGTTATCTGTTAGCTGCTTTAGGCGGGCAGATTGAATAGAAGCGATGGGCGTTTCATATTCAAATTGAATAAAGTTCCCGAAACGGTCTTTTTCAATGACAATGAGCCCCTGATGCGAGAAATATTTGATTTTGCCGTCTTTATGATTGGATCTATAGCGATGGTAAACGCTTTTATGTCCGGGTATTTCTCTTGATTCCCCTTGATCAGAAAATTTAGTGCCATGCAGATTGTAATAACGCAGGCCTGAGCCATAACCTGTTTCATCACGCCATAATCGGTCAATAATCCAACTCTGGTTATGAATGTGAGCGGATTTCTCTTTGATAAAATCCAAATCCAATTGCCATCCGTCAGGCAAATTAAACATGCCTTGTTTATTGAATCGATAGGAAAGGCTAAGTTTAAAATCTGATAATCGACCTTTTGTAGCGATTAATTGATATGAGTAATCGAAAGCGCCGGTTGCCGGATTTACTGATTGATGAAAAAGCTGTGATTTATTATAGGCTTGTGACCCCGGGTACCCATCATCAGCAAGAATGCTAAGACCCATAGTCCAGAACAATAAAATAAACACCGTGTTATTAATAGTCATTGGTATTCTCCACTTTGGTCGGAATAGCCGGAAGGTGGACTTTCTGAAACAGTCCTGGGTAAATGTGTAATAGCTTTTTGATACAGGATATAAAGCTTTGTTCAATCGTTAGTTGTGCTGGGTGTGTCATAACTTGTGAACAGGGTGTTTGGCTAAAATTTCAGATAAGCAGCAGGCAGACGAGCGGTTGGATTAAAAATAAAACAAAAAGCGGCATTTATTGTAATTTGGGATTGGAAAAGGCTTCCTCAATATCCGTACGGTTAAAACCAAAAAAGGTTTGAAAACCTCTTAGTTGTTCAACACTTGCGTAGTTGAGATTTTGAATTGCCATTGATGCATCCGCAATGATAGATACTTCCGATCCGATAACACCGGGGAGGGCAGGTAAATTTGAGACTGGATTTGTTGGTGTTGGCGAGGGACTAACATTATCGATTCGACTATATGCAGTAGTTGTGTAGCGTGCACCTGCATTCTCTTCCAATCCTGATGGTGACAAAGCTCTGGCGCCTAAAATTTCGGATTCTGATGATCGACGAGAAAAGTATCCGCTAAATTGGCTGATAGGCGAGGTAAATTCAATACTTGCATTATCCACTGAACTCACCATTGCCTTAGAAATTGTTTGGGCTTGTCCTGAAGCAGTCAGTTGTTGATCAACGGCTTCATAAATGGCTTCGGTTAGGCTAGGATCATTAGTCGCAGCATTGGCTGTCAGACTGCGAGCGCCAAGAGCAATAAATTGTTGAAGCAATGTGTCTTCTGATCTTACACCGGCTGATAAAGTAACTACTGGCGTATTAATGCGGAAAAGATTTGAGGCTGTGTATGCAGAAGTTTGAAGCCATTGGTGCGATAGCAACCCCTGCGCTGATCAGTGAAATAGCGCCCAGTCCTAAACTGGTATATTGGAGAGCTTTAGCGGCTCCTTTATTGCCTGAGTCTAATGCTGCCTGTGAACCCATCAATGAGATGCCAGAGAATGAGGCGGATATGCTGTAAGCCTTTTGTATCTTTAATGGATTGGCTGATGCGATTAAAACTCGGATCGTAGTCATAATAACTGACGATAATATCCGTATATATTTGCGATGAGGGATCAACCACGGCACTGCTGTATTTAATCTCCTCGCCGAAACCATTTTTGTCAACGATTTCTTCAAGAAAACGGGTTTGCGGATCATGTGGGTTATCAAGGACGGGGTACTTTCGATGGATTATTTTTTGCCAATCTGCTCTCACGCTTCCATTTTGTCAGCATCAACAATTAAAGGTTCAACAAAGCTCAGGTATTTAAATGATTGCAAAATTTTATCGTTATTTCGGCTTGGTTCAAATCAATAGCGGACAAATTCATGGCTGTCCAGTTGTTTTTTGTTTTAACCTGCAGGTGTTATTATTTCGAACTAACTATTATTGCTTGATGTCTTATTAATTAACTTTGATGGGTGTGCCGACGATGGGTGTGCCGACGATGGGTGTGCCGACCCATATCATTAAAAGTGGGGGGTAAGCACATAAAAGAGTGTAGTTTCTGGAAACGATTAGTTTTCTCATATCGCTTCGCTTTTTGTAAGGTCATCTTTATATGAATGCTCTATGTGTAATCCATGATGATTTGATGATTTGATGAGTAAGGGCTTTTCTTGTGCGTTTAAATAGTTATGCGTTTCTTTGTTTTTTGTTAACAGGTATTATTATGAGTGCGCATCAAGGTGTGTATGGTGGCGTTTTAAGTAGAGGAATAGCCTTTTTTACTTCCTGTATAACCTGTAATTATTCTATGAATCAAGAGGAAGCGGAACAAAATACTGGTCTTCATCATAACCCTTTCACTTGTACTGATTTGCCTCCTACTTACAGGCCCCCTGATTATCCAACTGATGCTGTTACTTATTCAGATACACGGACCACTTTAGCAACTAAAGCTGATTTTGAGTTCTTTAGAAATATCGGAGTAGATGTTAGTGAGCTTTGTAAAGCTGAGGTAATTCCTTCTGTAGCGGATATCAAGCCAATCCAGAAACAAAGCTCGGGTTATAAAATAGCAGCAGGAGTATTAGGCCCTGAGGGGGGCAGTTTAGAGTTATATAACACTCGCTCAGCCATCCCGCCAGTGACTTTGGATATTCCAGAAAGGAGGCTTTCAAAAAATATTCTTATTGTTGTTCTATATATATGTAAGTCTGAAGACGATTTAACCTATGCATCCATTTTTCCAAAAAGTTATCCAGTAACGGGCATCCTGAATTATCCAAGAGAAAATTTAGTTTCTAATTCAGTTTCTAATGATGGCAAATGGAAATACTATCAAAAGAAGATTGATAACCTGTAAACCGCTAGAGAAAATATATTGTTAGGCCGTATATCTGATCAAACAGTACCTTCATGTTTCTATATATTTAGCTATTATCTGACAATCATAAAAATGTCAAATTCATGGATATCCACTTGTTTATCACACTTGTTTACTGATCTCTTCTTGAGAACATTATCCGTTAGGGAAAGCTTCTTCAAAGCTTGATCGATCGAGCCCTCGAATCAACTCTGTGCCTGATATATCTTCATAAAAATCACCTGCAGTGCTTGTGGC
>CAKMZU010000143.1 GCA_929200485.1 uncultured Gammaproteobacteria bacterium
CCTTAACAAAGTCTTCAACGCAGCTGAAAGCCTTGAAATTAGTTCCCGAAGGGGCGTCTATAATAAATCTGACATCCCTTTTAATGGAGCATTTATTTTAAGAAACAAGGTCAATAGCTTTTTTGATAGAAGTCAAAAGAAATTTTTAGAGGTGCCATTTAGCTTAATTGTTAAAAAATAACTTTTTAATTGAACTAACTAGGTAATGTTAATATCGAATATCCAACAGAGGTTAATTAATCTTAGGTGGAGTGTATGATGAGAGTCCGAAATAACACCTTTTTACTGATGCTAGTAATGATGATATCCAGTTTATCTTTTTCACAAGATATACTGCCATCATCGTTAAGAGATAAAGTCTATATTTTCTTTTCAGAGGAGGCTGATTCTAAAACGCAAAATCTGGTTGATCATAAAAAGGAACAGAGATATTTAGTGACGTACTCAGAAGACGAGTATTTTATGGTTCACATAGGTACTGATAATCTTTATCAAGGTAACTATGAATACAATATGAGAAAGGGATACCACAATATTCCCTGGGGCATTGTTGCTCATAACACCCATTTGAATGATGAACATGATATGTTTCATTTGGTGTTGATACCTCATGACAGTATGTCAGGCATGTTTATTGTCTTAGGTTATAAGAATAAGCCCGAAGAACCCACTGGTGGGTCATCTGGTTCTGGCATGGGATCTGGCTCTGGTATGGGATCTGGCTCTGGCATGGGATCTGGCTCTGGTATGGGATCTGGCTCTGGTATGGGATCTGGCTCTGGTATGGGCATGAAAAAAGGCGAATCCATCGATATCTTGCCACCGGAAGCTATTCCTAAAACAGATATGCCCGATCCGAAGAGAATGGGTGTTAAAGGCAAAGGCGGTATGGATTGTAAAGATTGTCAAGATCATATGAACTGTAAAGAGTGTAAAGAACACATGAATTGTTCAGATCTTGCAAACTGTCAGGATCACATGAATTGTAAAGAATGCAATGATCATATGAAGTGTAAAAAGCACATGAATTGTGACATGCATAAGGACTGCACAGATCATATGAATTGCGCACAACTTATGGACTGCAAAGATTGTAAAGATCATATGAACTGTAAAGAGTGTAAGGAGCATATGAATTGTTCAGATCTTGCAAACTGTCAGGATCACATGAATTGTAAAGAATGCAATGATCATATGAAGTGTAAAAAGCACATGAATTGTGACGTTCATATGGACTGTAAAGATCATATGAAATGTATGCCTTCAGTACCTTTAGGTCCTGGCAAGCCAACAGGTTCAACATCCAAGATGATGAAGAAATACTTCCATATGCACTCAGGAACCTATAAGCGATTATTCTAATCCCTTTAAGGGTCAATAAACACCCCCTGTTTATTGACCCTTCTTTCTTTGGTGTTTGTCTATGATTACCAATGGCTTAATGCCTCATCATTTATTTTCATTTTTAAAATTGACTCTATTTCTGAGTATTATCTACTCACCTTTTAATTTTGCTGGCGAACAATTTCCAGGTTTCACCTCTTTAGAATCAGCACTTAATTTTTTTGGCTCTACGACAACGTATTTACGCTGCTGGTATAGAACAAGCAAAAGTCATAATGATCCATCAACTGCCTGGGTGTGGGGTAGGGATGAGAAGGGTAAATATTTTAAACTCAAAGGTTATTGGTATAGCTCTTTCGGTATAAAAAATATGTTTTATACCAATGTATCGCGTAAAGAAGTTGAAAAAGCCTGTTTGAAAGCGATCCCTGATTGGGCAACGCATGAGGGTTTGCTGTATTACGCAGCAGATACCCACTTTTCATATAATGATACGATTTGGTTTAATGATAAACAAAGAGCTAAAAAGATTAATAAAATAGTCGCTTTTGGCGACAGTCTCTCAGATACGGGTAATGTTTTTAATGCATCTGATTGGCTTATGCCAAACCCCCATTCATGGTTTCTTGGGCATTTCTCTAATGGTTTGGTCTGGACGGAATATTTAGCTAGAGATCATGGTGTGCCTCTTTATAACTGGGCTGTAGGTGGTGCTGCCGGTCGTGATCAGTACGGGATAGTGACAGGTATACATTCACAAGTGAAGTCATTCCTTGAGTATATCCATTATGCGGTGAATTTCAGTAATGAAAGCACATTGTTTACGCTGGAATTTGGTTTAAATGACTTTGTTAATTATGACCGGCCGATAGAGGAAGTTAAAAAAGATTTTTCTAATGCCATTGATGAAATTATTAACGCAGGGGCTAAAAATCTATTGATTTTAACCTTACCTGATGCAACGGTAGCTCCTCAGTTTAAGTACAGTTCAGAAGAAAAAACAAATCGGGTGAAAGAAGAGGTTGCCAGTTTTAATGCACATATTAAAAAAGTCGTTAGCTGGCATAATAAATCCTCTGTCAATATTGTTCTTTTTGATACCGCTGGCCTGTTTGTCGATATTACTCAAAATGCCAAAAAGTATGGATTTGCCAATGAAAAAGATCCCTGTTTAGATATTCATAGAGATAATGCGATCGACTATTTATCCGAGCATGCTTTAACAGAAGATTGTAAAGCCAATGGGGCAGATAAATATATCTTTTGGGGGGTGACTCATCCGACAACGGCATCCTATCGTTTCATCGCAGACCGATTAAATAAAGAGTCCATGCATCATTTTGTTTTTGAAAATGAATAAATGCTGAAAATAACGTTTTAACAAATCTTAATCATCAGCCCACATCGGTTGGAGAATCTTGATGCATCTGCGTTTAACTCAATTGATCGTCGTAATCATCTGTCTGCTTACTTCTATCGCCTATGGCTATTCGGGCTCTCACGCCTACAATAAAGCATCCGTTGAAAAAATTTCTGTTAATGCAGCAACAGGGACATTTGATTTCTCCCTCCCTATTATTTCTACGCACGGCATCAGAGAGCCTTTTGAGCTGAATCTAACGTATCTATTTAATCGCAAAGGCCTTTTTGGATTACCGCAAGGCTGGCAGCTGGATCTGGATTATATTGATGAAAAAACCGCAAATATCCACGGGCAGCAATGGTTGATTGATCCCTTGTGGCGAGATGAAACACTAACGGCTTCAGGGCTTAAATATTATAACCAGCATGGCTCGAAATTTATTGATCAAATAGAAGCAAAGCCTGTCCCGGGTTTTACTGATCATACTTTCCGGTTTGTATTAAAGCACAACGATGGAAGCTCAAGTTATTTTTCTCATCAAGGGCTATTAGTGGTTAAGGTCGATCGATTTAATAATGCCATGATTTTTAATTATCATCAGCCTGTCAGGTCACTTGAGTCAGCTCGACTAGACTCTATCATCGATAATTATGGCAATAAGTATCAGTTTATTTACGCACCTAACGAGATGCGAGTGGTAATGCCGGATCAAAGGGAGTTGGTAATATATAACGATAAAGATGGCATTATGAAAATCGTTGACCCATTAAAACTCCATACCGATATTAGCTACGTTAAGGCGTTTAATCGACATTTAATCAAAGCGATTGAATCACCCTCCGGACTATTTGTGAGTTTAACGTATAGCAGCATTAACTATAAGAGCGGTGGTATCGCAGGTTTAATGCCAGTGGTAGATTCACTGGAAAAAATCGATAGAGCGACCAATAAAATTATTGAACAGACGCACTACAAATATTCAGCAGACAATAACTTTACAGGGTACCCGAAGTACAGTTTATCGGATGCGACCGATAGCTTGATCGATAGTAATGATCAGTCTTATCGTTACTGGGTACAGATAACCAAAAGTGATTTGGAGTCTCCGTCAAAATTCCATAGCCAATTATTTTATTACAACTATCTGCATTTGCCGGTTGATGTATATACCTTAAAAGAAGGCAGACCTTATTTAAAGGCCACTTATGAATATACCATTTCGCCCTTTAAATATAGTCGTTCAACAAATTATGACAAACCGAAAAAGATGACTAAATCACTCTGGAGCGAAGCGCATAGCCGCTTTGTTGATACCGAGCGAAATAACCATCATTATGATCGATATGGTAAAAAAACCTTCGAAAATCATGAGATTTTTGATCGAATCAATAGTAGATGGAATAAAATTTTAACCAGTAATTATAGTTATTACCCGCACTACAGCCTTAAGAAAAACACCATCAAAACGGATCATGTCACAGGCCAGAAAATACAGCACCGTTTTACGTTAAACCCTGATAAAAAAACCCATCAAAGCGTTGAAATATCTGTCATCCATGACGAAAAAAAACTTCATTGGCAGCCCTGGCAACAGGAAATCTTCAAATTTGATACACATGGACGCAAAACCTATCATGGTCATCAATGGCTAACCAAAGAATATCCGGGACTTGAAAAAACCTGGAAAGAATTTACCTACGATTTTGATACCCATTCCAAACAATTAACGCATTCAGAAATCGCAGCCTCAGGGGCGGCGAAAAAAACCGTTATTGACACAAGAAATAACCAGATAATTAAAAACATAACCCCGCTAAACGAAACCTGGGCTTATCATTACAATGCGTTAAATCAAGTGGATAAATCCATAAATCCACTAGGCCATATCACCGAACATACGTACCTAACATATCAAGTAGAGGGAGTAAATGCGGTTGTCACAGCGAGCCCACTTGGATATAAATTCCGAAAAGCCTTTGACGCAAAACATCAGCAAATTCATTGGCATGACTTCCATGATAACAAGTGGCGGCATTTGTCATCTGCGCGTTACAATGGTTTTGGTAAAGTCGTTGAGCAAACCGATATCAATCAACTCGCAAGTATAACGGATTATGATTCCTTTGATCGGCCACTTTCGCATGTTGATTACTATGGCAACAAAACGGAGTATAAATACGATGATTTTTTATTAACAACATCCATATATCTTAACAAGCATAAAATCTACGAAAAACTGTCTGAACCATGGAATATGTTGGTGCGGGATCGATTTTATCCCAATATTGATAACCCCAGAGATTCTCTACCTGACTATGTTGAAAATGCAGTCAAATACTCAGGGTTTAAGAAAAAAATAGAAGAAACCAATAGCCTCATGGATCGCTATCATTCAGAAAAAAAGAAAAGTGTGACTCGTTTTATAAGCTATGATGCCAGATTGAATATCATTGAAGAAAAAAGCTGTGGGTTTGACGATACCGAACTTTCGATAAAGTACACTCATGACATTTTCAATCACCCTGTCACCAAGAAAAAAAACCTTAAGAATAAAGAAACAAGTTCCAGTGTTGAAGGAGAAACCTTTGTTTATGATATCGATGGGCAGTTGAGTCAAATTCAATCAGCAAAACTTAAATCAGGCGAGCAACAAGTAACACAATTTATTTATAATAAAAACGGTAAAAAGATTAAAATCATTTTAGCTGGAGGGCAAAAAATTTCTCAAAGCTATAACGTACTGAATTTGCCAGAAAAAATAAGTTGGTCCAGGGAAGGAAAACCCTATGAAATTACCAATCAGTACGATGAAGATAAACAACTGATCCTATCAAAGAACAGTCAAGGCCAGTCATTGACTTTTAAGTATCTTGATAATGGGTTATTGACCCAAATGATCTACCCTGACGGGCAGTCGTATCAAGTTGAATACGATTCGAAAAATCGGAAAATAAAAGAAAAAGCATTAGCTGGGCCTGTTCATCATTTCCACTACGACTCGAAAGATTTAGGTAAGCTAAGCTCAATTAATTCCGACGATCTATGTGTTAATTATCATTATGGTGTGGATGACAATGACTATAAATATCAGTTGATTCAACGAACCTTTAATCATCCAAAAACTGGAGAAACGGTCGAAACGATCACTTATGGATCACAAGGTATTCCTGTAAAGTCAGAGGTGCTGAATCGTAAACAAGGAATTGTACATGAGGTTAATTATGCGTTTAACTCACGAAAACAATTAACCGATTTGTCTATGCATAGTCACAAAGGGCATTTGATAGATGAATCAGTGGATATGCACTACAACTATAACGCACTGAATCAGCTAATATCTGAAAAGTTGAGTAACGCAGGCCATAGCCGAGAGTTGAATTATCATTATGATGCGAATGGGAATTTAACCCTTGAGCAAGAGTTAATTGATGGCAAGCATTCAAACAAATCCTTTGTTTATAACGCTATGGATCAGTTAGTTCAAATCACATCAGACTTTGCACCTGATAACGGCGCCTTGGATTATGACGTCAATGGTCGAATGATCAAAGATCATCAGGGTCGTGAATATGCTTATGATGATAGAGGGTACTTATTATCAGTAAATACGCCTGATGGAAAGATTCATTATGATTATTGGTTGAACGGCCAGCTTTCGCAACGTAAGTCAACTAATTCAGCGAATCAGGAAAAGTCGACACAATTCTATCAGAATCATGATAAAAAAATTATGGCCATGAATAACAGTGGTGATTGGCACTATTTATTAAAAGATAATAAAGGTATTTTAGCTTCGAGGCGTACGAATAATTCTGGCGCGATTGATTCTGAATCGATTGCGCAATGGTTCATGACAAACCCAATCATCGGGGCAGTGTTAACGGATGCGGGTAAATTATCAACACGAAAATACATGGCCTATGGTAGCCCGCTACAAAGGGGACTATCCGTTCCTGAAACTATGTTTGGCTGGCATCAGGATTATACAGACACTGAATCAGGCTTAGTCTATTTAAAAAGCCGATTTTATTCGCCATCACTTAAACGCTTTATCACACCTGACAGTTTGTTGGTGGATAATCGTTATCGTTACGCAAAATCTAATCCGTTATTTTTTTATGATCCAACAGGGCATAACGCGAGTGACACAACCTATGGCTTAGGTGGTGCTTTTGCAGCTTTGGGGGTTCTTGGCGTTATTTTAGCCATACCTACCGATGGGATCTCACTGACATTTAGTGGCGGTGTTGCTGTTGTAGCCGGTGTATCTTCTGCCCTTTCCGGCGCATCGTTAATGGGGTCACAAGCTGCTCTGAATTCGGGTAATATGAAACTGTCCAAGGGATTACAATATGCCAGCATCACTTTAGGCTTGACGGCTTTAGTAGCAATGGGCGTTTCTATCGCGCCAGCCGTTAACAGCTTTTTTGTAACCGAGGAGATGAACGTGGCAACTCAATGGTTTAACACCACAGGCTTTTGGCAGAAAGTCGTTGAACATATTCCCGGCGCAAGAGCCATTGGCAGCAGAATAGCTTTTTCTGATACGCCATCAGGACAATTTGTCGACATATCAAAACTATCTTCGAGTCATTGGGATTCAATGCTTGGCCCTGAAAAAACTATACAAAAATTGGCGGCAGTCATTGAGTCTGAGGGTCAAGTACCTAAGCTTAGTTATATAGTACCAAGCGCTTTACCTACTACATTACTCAACTCATCTTCTGCGACAGCAAGTGTGATTAACGGTTTGCATCGAGTATTTCATACATCAACATACAAAGATTCTGAAGACACCGATTCCAATTCAGCAGACTCAGACAAGAAACACGGCGCTCAAGCATCTGATCTATCTGGCAAGACCAATGAGGTAATGAATTGGTCAGAAATAAGAGGTTCTAAAAATACACACTCACCAGATAAAACACATGAAAATGATTTTTCTGACAGCCATGACATAATGTCTTCTGATCTTTATGAGCCACATACCTAGAAAAAACCATCCCTCTGGTTGGGAGACATTGATGCATCTGTGTTTGTCTCAATTGGTTGTCGTAATCATCTGTCTGGTTACTTCTATCGCCTATGGCTATTCGGGCTCTCACGCTTACAATAAAACATCCGTTGAAAAAATTTCTGTCAATGCAGCAACAGGGGTATTTGATTTCTCTCACCCCATTATTTCTACGCACGGCATCAGGGAGCCTTTTGAGCTGAATCTTACGTATCGATTTAATCGCCAAGGTCTTTGTGGATTGCCGCAAGGCTGGCAGCTGGATCTGGATTATATTGATGACAAAACGGCAAATATCCACGGGCAGCAATGGTTAATTGATCCCTTGTGGCGAGATGAGACACTAACGGCTTCAGGGCTCAAATATTATAACCAGCATGGTTCTAAATTTGTTGATCAAATAGAAGCAAAGCCTGTCCCGGGTTTTACTGATCATACTTCTCGGTTTGTATTAAAACACAACGATGGGAGTCAAAGTTATTTTTCTCATCAAGGGTTGTTAGTGGTTAAGGTCGATCGATTTAGTAATGCCATGTTTTTTAATTACCAACAGCCTGTCAGATCACTCGAATCTGCACGACTCGATTCCATCGTTGATAATTATGGCAATAAGTATCAGTTTATTTACGCAC
The DNA here is from genome assembly GCA_929200485.1 of uncultured Gammaproteobacteria bacterium. Lineage (GTDB taxonomy): Bacteria > Pseudomonadota > Gammaproteobacteria > Pseudomonadales > DT-91 > CAKMZU01. Next base: position 8,354 of record CAKMZU010000143.1, read on the forward strand.
CCAATGAGATGCGCGTGGTGATGCCGGACCAAAGGGAATTGATTATATATAATGGTAAAGATGGTGTTATGAAAATCGTTGATCCATTAAAACTCCATACCGATATTAGCTATGTTAAAGCGTTTAATCGGCCTCTAATCAAATCGATTGAATCACCCTCTGGGCTGTTTGTGAGTTTAACCTATAACAGCATTAACTATAAGAGCGGTGGCGTCACCCGATTAATGCCGGTTGTTGATTCACTGAAAAAAATCGATAGGGCAACCAATAACATTCTTGAGCAGACGCACTACAAGTATTCAGCAGAAAATAACTTTACCGGTTTCCCTAGGTACAGTTTATCGGATGCGACCGATAATTTAATGGATAGCAATGATCAGTCTTACCGTTACTGGGTACAGATAACCAAAAGTGATTTGGAGTCTCCGCCAAAATTCCATAGCCAATTATTTTATTACAACTATCTGCATTTGCCGGTTGATGT
>CAKMZU010000144.1 GCA_929200485.1 uncultured Gammaproteobacteria bacterium
AAAGACATTTCATAGTTTGAATGCATTAAAAAGGGCAATGACCCGAAGCTCCCAAGAACAAGCCAGAAAAGCGCGGTAATTAAAAAACCATCCCTGACCCTAAGATCCTGGTAGGCCTTATAAACAGGAGACCAAAAGACGAGGCCTATGGTTAATGTTAACGCAAAAGAAGAGATAAAAACGGGATAAAGGCCATCGGCATAATAGAAAGACACACCTAAAGGCACAAGATGCGTTAAGCTGAATATCATCAGCAGGATGCCTAAAAACTTGAAAATAATAGAAAAATGCATAACTTCTATTTAACTGTGCTTGAATATCAAGCGTGAAATAAGGGCTAAAAGGGTTAAATAAAGGTAAAGCCCACCTGGAACAGCTTTTCTACTTCTTTGATTTTGTTTTTATCAACAAGAAAACAAATGACGTGATCATTATTTTCAATGGTAATGTATCGATGCGCGATAATAACTTCATCCCCTCGGACGATTGCACCAATGGTCACCCCTTCGGGTAAATTAATTTCTTCAATTTTTCGACCGACAACTTTCGATGTTTTTCTGTCGCCCTTCGCAATGATTTCGACTGCCTCAGCTGCCCCCCGTCTTAATGAGTAGACGTTCGACATCTCCCCTCTTCTTGCATGTTTTAACAAGTTACCTACGGTGATTTGCTGAGGTGAAAGGGCAATATCAATATCCCCTCCCTGGACTAGATCAACATAAGCAGTATTTCGAATCAGGCTGATGACTTTGTTTGCTCCCAAGCGTTTGGCTAATAAAGCCGACATAATATTGTCTTCATCGTCATCGGTTAAGGCGCAGAAGACATCACAGAAGTCAATATTTTCAGAAAGTAATAATTCTTTATCCGAAGGTTCACCATGCAGAATGATTGTTCGGTTTAATACTTCTGAGAGTTGCTTACAGCGCTCCTTATCTCTATCAATCAATTTGACCTGATATTTGCCTTCGATAGATTGTGCCAGCCTTGAGCCGATGTCACTAGCGCCGACAATCATGATCCGCTTATAGGGTTTATCCTTGCCACGAAGTTCGCTCATCATTAATGCAACATGATCAGTTGCAGCAATAAAGAAAACCTCATCATCGACTTCAACGACGGTATTTCCTTCGGGAATAATAGAGCGATCACGGCGATAGATTGCAGCCACGCGAGTGTCTAATAAAGGTAGGTGCTCAGGAATTTGATTAAGCGCCTGGCCAACGATTGGCCCACCATAAAATGCTTTCACTGCCACCATACGTACCTGCGATTCAGCAAAATCGACAACCTGAAGTGCACCAGGATGGTCTAAAAGACTTTTAATATATTTAGTAACCAGCTTCTCGGGGCTGATAACATGATCAATAGGAATCGCATCTTTTGAGAATAGTTTATCGTGCGATAAAAAAGCATTAGAGCGAATACGGCAGATTTTTGTTGTGATGCGAAATAAGGTGTGCGCTAACTGGCAAGCTAGCATGTTGATTTCGTCGCTGTCTGTCACAGCAATCATCATATCAGCATCTTCAGCGCCCGCTTTATGCAGCACATTAGGAAAGGCTGCATGGCCACAAACCGTTGCGATATCTAATCGGTCTTGCAAGTCTTTTAATCGTTTAGCATCCTGATCAATGATAACAATATCATTTTGTTCAATGGTCAGGTTCTCTGCTAATGATTCGCCGACTGAGCCTGCGCCAAGTAGCAATATTTTCATGCAGACGGCTCTTTATTCTCGGAAGGCTTTTTATTATCTGCTGAAGGCTTTTTATTATCTGCTGAAGGCTCTTTGATCAATTTAGCAAAATAAAACCCGTCGTGACTGTTGTTGACAGGGAAAAACTGTATGCCAATCGGGGTTTTAACCCCATGATCAAATGATAAATCCATTGATTCGATTCGGGCATCAGGTGTGTTTGTTAAGAATGCTTCGATCACCTTACAATTCTCATCCTTTAGCAAGGAGCAAGTAGTATAAATCAGAGTACCAGATTCTGCCAAACAGCCCCAAAGGCTTTCTAAAATAGCTAACTGACGTTCAGCTAATACTGGGATGTCAGATGATTTTCGTAAGTGTTTGATATCAGGATGACGTCTTATTACGCCTGTAGCTGAGCATGGAACGTCACAAAGAATGTGATCGAATGGTTGACCATCCCAAAAGCTCTCTAGATTCGAAGCATCAGCGCAAACGACTTTTGCTCTGAGATTCAGACGCTCTAAATTTTGCTCAATTCGCTTTAAACGGCTTTCATCTTGATCTATGGCTAATAAATTGAGTGTAGGTTCCTTTTCAAGTAAATGGCAGGTTTTACCGCCGGGCGCTGCACAGGCGTCTAATACCGATTGGTGGCTTTTTAGATCAAATTGAGTCGCTGCCAATTGAGCTGCTTCATCCTGAACGCTGAAATTCCCTTCAAAGAACGCATCAATCGTCATCAAAGGTGAAGACTTATCGAGGATGTAGACGGCATCCGATGAGTGTTTACCATTTTGAAAAGCAATATGCTGTGTTTCAAGTAACTTGTTGAACTCTTCTCTTGAGCTTTTTTGCTGATTCACTCGAACACACAGCGGAGGTTCTTGGTTATTGGCCTGAAAGATTTGATCAGCAGCTTGTGGCCAATGCTTCTTAATTTTACCAACAAGCCAGTTCGGGTGATCTGCATTTGTTGATTCAATAAAGTTTGGTTGTTTTTGGAACTGACGTAACGTGCCATTTAAAAAACCACGAGCCCAGAGTTTATTAAGCTTTTTGCTGGCGGCAACACAACTGTCGATTGCAGCATAGTCAGGGATCGACAAAAAGTGCAATTGATAAATACCAATTAGCAGTAACGCGTAGATATCTTTATCTTTGTTTCGTATGGGTTTAGCGAGGTATTGATCCGCTGTCTCCATAAGGCTGAAACTGTATCGAGTTACCCCAAAACAAAGGGCTTTAAATAAAGGGATGTCATCAGCCGGAATCTTGGGGGTCAGTTCGTCAAACAAGGTGTTGAGCGATTGTTCCTGTTTTAAGACTTTGGAGATAGCAATGGCGGCGGCACTTCTTGCACAAAGCGCTGTTTTTTTCTGCTGTGACAATGGATTAGACTTTGGCTTTTTTTGTCCTTTCTTTTGTTGCGTTATTTTTTCTTGCGCTGTAGGGAGGTGAGAAGTGTTGGAGTTAGTCAAATTGACACCCTTTGGTTAGTAAGTGCTTATTACCATTGAGAAGTGCATGAATATTGATAGCTTTGCCGCCGGGAAGCTGAATTTTTTGAATGGATAATTGCCCTTGACCGCAAGCAACTAAAATACCGCTTTTATCAACCGCAAGTATTTCACCTGGTTTTCCTTGATGTGGTTCATGGATGGGTTTGGCTTCCCATATTTTTAGGCGCTTAGTTTCCAGTTCAGTAAAACATACCGAATGGCTGTTAAATGCGCGAATTTTCTGATCGATTTGCTGACAGTCTAATTGCCAGTCAATGCAGGCATCATTTTTAAGAATTTTTTTAGCGTAGGTTGCCAAACTATCATCCTGCTTGATCGGATTAAGGCTGTGGGCTGCTACTTGATCCAAGGTTTTTATCAACAAATCAGCGCCAATCGCAGACATTTGAGCTCTGAGTCGATCACCGGTAGTTTCAGTCGTAATGGGTATGGATTCATGCAAAAGCATATCACCCGTATCGAGGCCTTTATCCATTTGCATGATGGTAACCCCTGTTTGAGAGTCTCCCGCTTCAATTGCTCGTTCGATCGGGGCTGCCCCTCGCCATCTAGGTAGCGTACTGGCATGAACATTAATGCAGCCATATTTTGGAATGGATAATACGGATTCTGGTAGTAGCAAACCGTAAGCAACAACAATCATGATATCGGGTTGAAGTGCTGCTAATTCATCAATTGATTCTTGTGATTTAAAATTAATTGGTTGAAAAACAGGGATATTATGTTCAAGCGCAATGACTTTCGTCGGAGGCGGTAATAACTTTTTACCTCGGCCTTTAGGGCGGTCGGGTTGGCAATACACCGCTCGAATATCAAAATGATGCTGAATCAGGGCATTTAACTGATCGGCTGAAAACTCAGGTGTCCCTGCAAAGACAATGGATAACGAATTGGCCATAGGTATAAGAAAACACTTGTAAAAGAGAGTTAGGACGGTTTTTGTTTGCGGTGTGCTTTAACAAGCTTGTCTTTGATGCGATTGCGTTTAAGTGCAGATAGGTAATCAACAAACAGCTTGCCATTAAGGTGATCCATTTCATGTTGGATACAAACGGCTAATAGCTCATCCGCTTCAATACTAAAAGGTTTACCCTCTCTATCCATGGCGTCAATACGAACATCTGCTGGCCGATCAACTTTTTCATGAAATCCAGGAACGGAGAGACAACCTTCTTCATAGACTTTGTGTGCATCACCAGTGATGGTGACAGCCGGATTGATAAACACCTTCGGCTGGCTTTTATCCTCGGATAGGTCCATCACGATGACTTGTATATGATGATCAACTTGTGTGGCGGCGAGGCCAATGCCACGGGCGTTGTACATGGTTTCGAACATATCATCGATTAAGGTTTGAAGGTGATCGTCAAATTCAGTCACGGGCTTGGCAATAGTGCGAAGTTTTGGATCAGGGTATTCGAGGATGGTTAAAAGACTCATAAAAAATCCTAAAAGTTATTCGGCTCATATGAAAGGCAACAAATAACAAAGTGCTTCTGAATGGGAGTTATTATACGTTTAGCCGTGTGAAAAAAGAAGAATTGGCTTTATTTTGGTAAGTATCCCGCAAAAAGTTCACAGGATTATGACTCAAATCGAAAAATAGCGATAATGATATCACCATAAAATAATGATAAGACTGCCTTTGAGGAAAGCGATGAAAACTCTCTGGGCTATTGGCCTCCTCCTATTTATTACCTCGACTCTGCTTAGGGCTGATGTTCTAGATATTAAAAAAGATGTACCTGAAATCTATGTGGTAGAAAAAGGAGATACCCTGTGGGATATTTCCAGCACATTTTTGCATTCGCCATGGAAATGGCAAGATATTTGGCATAATAACCCTGAGGTTGAAAACCCTCACTTGATCTATCCGGGTGACAAGCTGGCACTAATTGACGTTGATGGTAAGCGCAAGCTGACGATTATTGGGCGAGGCCCGGTAAAAATCAGTTCTTTGGGCGATGGCCGATTAAAGCCGCAAGTGCGCACAAGCCCGATTGACAATGCAATACCGGCCATTCCTATTGATAAAATCGCCGTATTTTTAAGTAAAAGTCGGATTGAAACACCGGAAACATTGAATAGCTCACCCTATGTGATTGCAGGGGAAGGCAGGCGCATTATTTCGGGTAAAGACGATATTATCTATGCACGTGGTGAGTTCGATGAAACCAAAAATATTTATGGTGTTTATCGCCCGGGCGAAGTCTTTGAGCATCCTGAAACAGAAGAGTTTTTAGGTGTTCAAGCATTATCGATCGGTAGTGCGCGTGTGATGGATTCCAATGCAGACGTTAAAACCCTGGAGGTTACTCGAACCAGCGAAGAGGTGCGAGTAAACGATCGCTTATTGCCAGAGTTGGATTACAAAGCCTCAGCAAACTTTTACCCTAAGCTACCTAACGCTGAAATTGAAGCAGAAATTATTGCCGTTGAAGGCGGAGTGTCTCAAGTAGGCACATTGGATATTGTGGTTATCAGCGCAGGTAGTAGAGAATCACTGGACAAAGGAGATGTGTTAGCCATTGAGCAACGCGGTGAAGTCGTTAAAGATCAGATTACTGATGATTTAATCCAGCTGCCAAATGTTGATGCAGGCTTAATGATCGTTTTCAGGGTTTTCGAAAAAATGTCCTATGGCCTGGTAGTATCAGCTGATATGCCGTTAGTGACTGGCGATATTGTGAAAAACCCAAAATAAACCTTAAAAAATAAATAGAAATAATGCCTATTTATTAGGTAAAAAGTGGCTTATGGATGAGCAACTAATTGAATGGCTGGTTCTTCAGCAAATAAAAGGCTTAGGTTTGAAAAGACTAAGCCAACTCCTTGAACAATTCTCTTCGCCTAAAGCGATTCTTAACGCAGATAAAAACCTGTTAGTCAATGTTCCCAAGAGCATTTCTCAAGCAATTGAGCAACTTCAGGAAAAAGGCGAATCTCACCCGTTTTATATCGATGCAAGGCGAAACGTCGACATAGCGCAAGAAAGCAACTGGCATGTATTGTCGATAAATCACGCGCATTACCCTGAGCAATTAAAGGAAATCCCCTACCCTCCCCCTATATTGTATGTAAAGGGCGATGTTCAAAATCTATCTGAACCACAGCTTGGCGTTGTAGGCGCAAGAAAAAGCAGCAAAATGGGCATTCAAACAAGCTTTGCATGGAGTAAACGATTAGCTACAGCTGGGTTGGTAATTACTAGCGGTTTGGCAATTGGCATCGATGGTGCTGCACATCAAGGTGCCCTTGAAGGTGCTGGAAAAACGATAGCGGTATTGGCGCATGGACTGGAAACACTTTACCCACAAAGGCATAGAAGACTAGCGGATGAAATTATTGAAAATGGTGCCTTGGTAACAGAGTTTTCACCGGGTGTCGGTATTCGAAAAGAAAACTTTCCAAGACGAAATCGCATAATCTCTGGTCTATCCCATGGCATTTTAGTGATTGAGGCAGCAGAAAAAAGCGGCTCGCTAATTACTGCGCAATATGCAGTTGAACAAAACCGAGAGGTTTTTGCTATTCCCGGCAGTATTGTAAATCCAATGAGTGCGGGTTGCCATCGTCTAATTCAGCAAGGCGCTTGCCTTGTGACAAACCCAGATGAGGTATTGGCATCAGAAATTTTTGATTGGGTAAGTTCAGGCTATGTAGATGTCAATAATACTTTGCCTGTGGGTTCGGCGTTAAAAGTTATCTTGGATAAAATCCCTTTTGATTTTACGCATTTTGATTCGCTTCTAGGTGAATTAAACATTTCGGCAGCTGACTTAAATGGCGCATTAATCGAGCTTGAGTTGTTGGAAGCCATAGAGTCTTTCGGTGGAATGTACCGTCGAATAACAAATTGAAAAAAATATGACATGTAGACAATAATAATTTTTTATACAGAGGAAAGAAAACTATTTTAATAATTAATCTTGTACCCATTACTTAAAAAATACCATTATTATTTGAAACACAACTTTATCAGTGAAGTAAGACACACTAAAAAAAATTATTATATTATATAAAAAAATATTTGAACCAATAATAATCAAATTACTCTACAAACTTTATCTTATTTTTTTACGCTTATAAAGCGTCATAATTTCTTTAGAAATTTTTCATAGGTTTAATAGCTTTAAGTGTGCAGTTAAAGCAGATTGTTATATGAAAATAATTATTGAATATTTTTTTGTGTTGTTATTTCAGTGTATTTTTTCATCAACAGCTTTTAGCGGCATTGATGCTGGAATCCAAGCCTATCAATCAAAAATAACTCTTAAAGAAAAAGATGCTACTAATCAAGTCAGATACGGAAAGGAAAGTAATCCTGAATACGCTTCTTATATCAATAATAATAAAGATGAGATGTTGAAATTACTCAATGATAACAACACAGAAGACATTATGGGATCCTTGAAATTACTTACCATAACCCTAGATGGTTTAGAGTTTGGTGATACGTTGAAACCTTCTGTTATATGGTTTAAACAATCAATGAAAGATTGGCAAGCGTTGTGTAGCTCAGATCAAGTATCTGAAGAGGATAAAGCTAAGGTGGCTATTAAATGCCTAATGAATGCTTGTTTTTATAAAGAGAATGAGGATGAAATAATGGTTTCTCCCTTTTTTAAGAATACTAATGAAATAATATTAAAAGCTCTATCCATGAAGGATGATATTAATTCAATAAGCAAACTAATAAAACAACGCTTATTTGGAGAGTCATACGATGAATTTAATGCTACCCCTACAAATATACAACTTGATAAGGCGAAATTTGAATTTAGACAAGCATGGAAGTGGGACTCAGAGCGCTGTAGTAAATTGATGCTCGTTAGCGATATGATAAAGTATGGTGGGTTAAAGCTAGAATGTTGCAATCCTCAATGCACTTTACCGACAAGCGGAAACAAATGCAAAGATAATAAAACTAATTTTGAGCTTTTGAATAAAAATATAGTTTTACCAGAAACTTATACTGAAATGATGAAAATGCTTGAGAATGGTGAGTTGGTTCATTTGAAACTAGATTCTACAGATCTAAAACCTTCTGAACTGATAGAGTATCCAGATAGTCTCAAGGATTATTTAAAGTATCCATATACTGTGGTGTGTCATGAATCAAAAGTAAGTATATGGGAAGTTGACTACAAATGGGTGCTTGTTAATGCAATGTTACTTGGAAAATGGGGTGTATTTTTTTCGTTCAGGGGTGCACGCCCCCCTTTTTTTCACTATCCAAATTATTATCCTTCAAGGTACTTAAAAAAAAACTATTGGAATGATTTAAAAAATTCTGCTGAATATTTTGAAAAAAATGAAATCTTATTTATTCCATATGATAACGACCTTCGTGATAATGGTTATGCTCTAGGAATTGCTGCAGAAAAAGGAGGTTCTAGTACACTGAAATTTCGTGCAAAAAGATGTTGCACAGATACAAAAGTGACACAATTCGAAATAAGTAAATTATATTAATAAATTAAGGGCACCTCTAAAAATTGATTTTGAGATTCTGCGCTGAATTTCA
>CAKMZU010000145.1:0-5507 GCA_929200485.1 uncultured Gammaproteobacteria bacterium
GCCTATCAGTGATAACACTGCGCTTTTTTCGCTATTGAGTACAAATTACGGTGGCGATGGTCGCGTAACCTTCCAACTGCCTGATCTAATGGGGCGGGTAGCTATTGGTGAAGGAGTGGGGCCCGGTATGATCCCACGGCGCTTGTCGCAGCGAGTGGGTGCAGAAAAACGCATGCTTTATCCTAATCAGGTGCCCGGTCAGCATGCGCTGACGTTATCAAATCTCAGTTACCAAGGGTCAGTGGCAGCCGTCACCGAAACAGGTACCACGAATAGCCCTGCAGGTAACTATCCCGCCCAAAGTGCAGTAGGTAAATTATATGACCCTGTGGGTGAGAGCCAGTTTCATTCAGGTTCAGTTGAGATAACAAGACCGGTGAACTTAACGTTAACGACCGATTCGGTCGGATCGCCAGTTAAGGGGGCAATCTTCCTCCGTGAGCCGCAGCTAGGGCTAACGGCTTGTATAAGTAACATGGGGCCTTTCCCTCCAAGAAGTTAACCGGTTAAATTATTATGACGATTGCTATTTTAGGTGGCGGCCTGGCGGGAAGTCTTTGTGCCCTCGCGCTGGCCAAAAAAGGCTTGCAGGTGACTTTGTATGAGCAAGCGCCTGTGCTATTAGGTGCCGCAAGCTTGCACAACGAGGGTAAGTTACATCTAGGCTATGTGTATGCAGCGGACCCTTTTAAACAAACCTATAAAACCATGATTGAGGGCTACGCGCGTTTTTTTTCAGTGTTAGCGTCTTGTACCGGGTTGGATCAAGCAGTTTTCATACGTTCAAAGCCATTTTATTATGCGGTATTGTCTGATTCGCAACTTTCGCCTGATTCGATACGTCAGCACTTTATATGTGTTGATGAAGAAATGGCACGTGCAGGGCTTGCACTATCGGGGTTTACAGATTGTTCATCCAAAGAATTGGCGAAGCATTTTAATCCGGAAAATATCCAGGCTGCTTTTAAAACCTCTGAGTTTTCGGTTGATCCTCAGCATCTGGCGAGTGCAGTCTATGCGTCGGTAATGCAGGATAAAAATATTCGAGTTCTGGTACAGCATGAAGTGATTCAAGCGATGGCTAAGGGCGGTGACTATATGGTGATAAGTCAATCCTGCAGTGGGCAGCAAACAGAGCGTTATACGCATGTGGTTAATTGTTTGTGGCAAAACCGTATGCGCTTTGATCGTATGGTGGGGTTGAATGAGCATCGCCCTTATTTATTGCGCTATAAGGCGACCTTGCGTTTTTATATCCCGACAATTCAAAAAACACCGCTAAAAGATCTTGTGAGTGCTACTTATATTACGGGTCCATTTGGTGATGTGGTGAATTATCAAAACGGCTATTTGTACCTTTCGTGGTACCCATTCAGTAAGCTGCATGAGTCCACCTCAGATGAGTTAGGTGCGTTTGATAATGCGCTACTTAATCTAGATAAAAAGGCCTTCATAATACAAAGCATTGATGCATTAAGTCAATATCAGCCAGCCTTGCTGGCTTTACATGGGTATCAAGATCGAGCTGTTGTCGCCGGCGGTTATATTTTTGCGTGGGGGTATACAGATATAGATGATCCAAACAGTGAATTGCATCAGCGACACGACATCGGCCTTCATCAAAAAGAGCGCTGGTTAAGCCTTGATACCGGTAAATTCACAACGGCACCCTCATTGGCCATGCAAGCTGCCGATAGAGTGAGCATGTTGCTGTTTGAACAGGCTGATTCAGCTAAGGGGCTTGTATGCAGTCGGAATTAGCATCATTAACGGTGTTGATTCCTCTGTACCGATCACAGCGTTTTTCTGCGATTGTTGATGAAACCATTTCGAGCCATGTGGCTGCAGGGGCGCAAGTGATTCTCAGTGACAGGCATCAGCTCGATACCTATGCAGCGCAATTATCCGCGCGTTATTGCAATCATAACCAAGTCAGAGTGATTTGTGCAAAAGACGCGTTAAGTTGGGTTGATAACATTAATTTATTGATGCAAGAAGTCAAAACGCCTTTTTTTCGTATTTTGCCGCACGATGACAGTACGACTGTTATTGCAAGTCAGGCCTTAGTGCAGGCGTTGATAGATAATGAAGACAAGATTTTAGCGACAGGGTTTATTCGCGCCATCGATATTGATAATAAGCGGCTATCCGATCGGGATAGAATGTATCCCATGCCGGCCTATGTGAGGCAGTCCTGGTCGATAGAAAAAGCACTCGATTTATTCTTTTCAGGTTTCTACCCTGGTGCTTTTAAAGGGGTTATTCGAACGGAGCAGATAAAAAAACATAGTTTAACTATTATCCCGACTCCTACTCTAATTGATGCCGAGCGTTGCTGGTTATTTGCGCTTCATTTGATTGCAGATTTTTGCTTTGTTGAGATGGATACACTCTATAAGCGCCACTATGCAGACAGTACGCACCGGCAATGGACAAGAAGTGCGCAAAATCCGTTGCATAATGCAGAGGTGTTGATCGCTTATTGCAAGCAAGTGTTGGACGATCAATCACTGCGAATGATGGCTGAAAAGCACATTCATCAGAATAGTTTTATCCGTTACCAGCAGCACAATCAAGGCGTTAAATATTCGCCGCCTTATTATAACAATTACTTGAGCGTGTTACCCGATGAATCCCATGCCTGACCCTTTAGTGGCTATTGGCGGTGTTGGCGGCAGTGGTACACGTCTTATTTGTGAGTTGCTCAAGCGGCACGGTATTCATATGGGGGAGGTGTTGAACTCCTCGAATGATAACCTACTGTTTACGTATTTATTTAAACAATTATCTATCTTATCAGCGAGCGAGCAGTATTTTGATGGCTGTTGGGAACTTTTTGTTGCTGTATCTACCGGTCAGTTATTATCAGATTCGGAATTAGCGTTTTTAAAGGGTGTTATTACGGCATATGATCTATTGCCGCCTGAGCTGGGAGACAAAGTGCTAGCTCATATGCAGCATGGAGCCTCACCTGTGACGACGACCTGGGGATGGAAAGAGCCAAACACTCACATAGTGATTGATCGTATCCTTGAAAGGCAGCCAGACCTGAAGTTTATTTATGTAAGGCGTCAAGCATTAGATATGGCCTTGAGTAGTAATCAAAATCAGTTGAAGCTGTGGGGTGAACACTTTCTTCAGCGAGCTGTCACCGATACGCCTAGCGACTCGTTATCCTATTGGTGTGCAACACACAGGCGTATGGATAAACTGGCTAGCCGCATGGGTGAAAACTATCATGCACTCGATTATGATGCATTGTGTCAGTCGTCTTACGAACATATCTCCAAGTTGTTAGCATTTTTGGGTGAAGATTTCTCTGATGAGGCGGTGGAGTATTTGGCGTCTTTTGTGCAACCACCAAAAACAGTAGGGCGTGGTCAGGAAGTATCCTTGGCTCAATTTGACCCGGCAGATTTACGTTATCTTGAGGCGAAAGGCCTGCTATGAAAATTCTCTTATTATAGTATCAACTTGTTGCTGCTGCTTTTCAGATAAGGTTAAGCTATAAAAATAGTCACGTATTTGGTCGGCTTCATTAGTTGACAAACTAAAGCGTGGTTTGTCTTCTGGTTTGGCTTTTAATGATATGCCTATCTCAAATTTAGCCCACTCTATATCCTCTTGATAGGCATCCATAAAGTCTTTGCAGGCGGTTTGACTAAACGGGAATGAAGTGCCTTTCCAGAGTTTAAGTCCTGAGCTTTCACGTAATGACTTAAAAAACTGTCGGCGATCGGCATCCGTGTTATATAGTGTATTAGATATCAGGAGCGAGACAATGCCTACACCGGCCATAGAGCGGTTGTAGACTTTATTAGCCACTGTTGCGCCATTGATACCTATTAGCTGACAAAAACGTTCTACTATGGGCTGATCATCTTTAAATGCAAGCGGTAGCACTGATTCTACTTCTGGTAGTTGCCATTTCTCAAATAATACTTGGGCTTTAAAGCTTTGCTGCTCACGAACGAGGAAATTATCAGGTAACAAATTGAGACCAATGGCTGGATCTTTCACTTGTTGGTTATAGGTGGAGGCAGCACGCTCTATAGGGTGCCTGAATACAACAATGATTTTGACTTGCAGTTGGTGTTTTGTCAGTATCGATGAAATTGCATTGATAAAACTTGGTTCGCAGTGCTCCGAACTGATTAATACGTCTTTCTCGGTTAGTGAGAGTTCCTTATCTAATGTTTTTAATAAGTCAGGCCATGCCGGAATGACGGTTTCACCGTATTGGGTTATCTGTTGTTGAGCGAATATTAAGCGATGATGTGATCCATCATGCCATCGCCCTGTGAGTGGGTAATGGATTTGAGGGTGAATTTGAGGTTGGTCTTTAAAGTATGCCTGAATGGCACTAGTACCGGTTTTAGGAGGTCCTACATGGAGGTAAAGGGTTCTTGGCATTCGTATACAAGCAGTGTTTTTAATTTAGTTTACGGATGTTTTATTAAGCAACAATAAGCCCAGTCTTTCAAGCTGTTCCGGCTCTTGGTAGTGAAGTTTGTGTTTATCCATTAATGATTAATTTCTATTGAACTGATAAAGACTTTTAAAAAAGTATCACTGCTGATAATTAAACTTGGTTAGTAAGAGCGACTCTAGTAGGATTGTCGTGCTATGGGTTTAGTATTTGGTCTGAGTTTATGCAGATGATGAGCCTAATGCTTTAGAGTGCTTGAAGATGCGAAGAAATACGCAAGGGTATTTAGAAAGCTTGTTTTTAAGTTATGTTGCTTATCAATTGCAATTTGGTGTAGTTATGAGAGATTCGCATCTGCTTGGCTGCTTTTATTTATTAAGGTTGGACGAATAGATGCGGATGTTTCCTACATTCAATTTCCCTCTGTCTAGCCTAGAGCGCGTGAGTGAAGGCTATGCTCTTAAAAGACCTTTAAAAAAAGGTTGCTATATTATCGAGGTGAAAGGCGCTAACCCCATTCGTCTTTGTCTTGCGGGTGCTGATCAGCGCAGAGAAATAAGCTTACCAGTAAAGCCTTATAGTGTTTTTAAGTACTTCTTTTATTTGCCTGTAACTGCAAGGGTCAGTTTGCTCGGTCATGACCTTGCGCCTTTCGATCAATTCGCCATCAAGCGCGTTACTTTTCACTTTGCGAAAAAAAGACTTATTAACAAGATACTTGCTAAGCATTATTTGTATCAAGGACGCGATGATAAAGCGTTGCTACGTGATGTTAAACAACAAGCAGTTGATGAAAAAGTAGCACTTTTCGGGTTGTATGATCAGGCCATGCAGCGTAACAGTAATATTGAGGCGTATTATCCCACATGGTATCAACAGCATACGGCTGGTTTGTTGCCTCATTCTACAGCGAAGCAATTGCCGGTGGTTTGTGTGGTGGATGCATCATCTATGCCTTACCTCTCCGATTGTTTGGCGAGTCTTAAAGCCCAATCTACGCCTCCGGCAATGATTTACATTCTGGTGGCGGATGCTACAAATCCGGACAATAAAGCCCTGAGGGAGTGTGATTTGACAT
>CAKMZU010000145.1:5517-8480 GCA_929200485.1 uncultured Gammaproteobacteria bacterium
CATCGCAATGGGTGGATAAAGAGACAATAGCGAAGTCGCTGGATGCCTCTCACGCATTGATTTTACCAGCGCATTGTGTTCTCCACCCGCATGCATTAGGTTATCTGGGGCATGCAATTGATACACGCCCCGATACGCAGTTATTGTATACGGATAGCGACCACCTTCATCAAGGCGCACATGTTGAGCCTTTGTTTAAGCCGGATTTTGACCCGGTGTTGCTTGAGCAGGTGAATTATATTGGTTCTGCAGTCGTGTTAGATCGTTGTTTATTGATTAATGTGCTTGCCAAGCCTGCTGACATGCTTGGCGGGCAGTTTTTATCCCAAATAGCTTTTTGCGATAAAGAAGTTATTCATATAAAAAAAGTGTTAGTTGGCGAGAGGAAAATGCCACCTAATCGGCGTTATCCTGCTGATTTTTATAAAAAAATAGCATTTGACAACGCTTTTTGTGAGAATCACACCGCTCCGTTTGTTAGTGTGATTATTCCTACACGTGATCAGTTGGTTTTGTTGCAGCAAGCGGTGAGCAGCATTTTGCAGTTAACGACCTATTCTTATTACGAAATCATTATTGTGGATAATGATTCACAAGATCGGGCAACACGTGATTATTTAGAGATCATGAGCGAAAGGGAAAATATTCAAGTGATAGCGTTCAGTGGCGAATTTAATTATTCGGCCATCAATAATCAGGCAGTAGCCGTTGCTCGAGGTGAATACTTGTGTCTTTTGAATAATGATGTCAAGGTCATAACACCGCATTGGCTTGAGGCTATGCTGGGCTACGCACAGCGGCCGTCTATCGGTTGCGTGGGTGCCAAGTTGTATTATGCCAACGATACTGTGCAGCATGCGGGGGTGGTCTTGAGTCCGGATACGATTGCGCAGCATGCATTTGCGTATGCCAGCAAGCATGATGCTGGGTATATGGGGTTACTTAATGTAACGCACTGTGTCAGTGCGGTGACTGGCGCTTGCCTCATGGTAGCTAAATCGATTTATCTCTCTGTGGATGGGCTGAATGCCGCTGACTTGAAGGTGGCATATAACGACATTGATTTTTGCTTGAAAGTTATGCGTGCGGGTTATCGCAATGTGTTCACACCAGAAGCCGAATTGTACCATTTTGAGTCTATTTCTAGAGGCATCGCGGAGACACCTGAAGAAAAATCACAGTACAGTCACGAGCGTGCTTATATGCTATTGCGTTGGCGTGAGCAACTTGCACAGGATCCCTATTACAATACTAATTTTTCGACAGTGGGTTATAGCTATTGTTTGCCCTTCATAGCGGTGTAATCAAAACGTGTCGGTAAATATACTGTATGACATTACACGTCTTCTCTCGCGTAGCTTAGCCCCTTCGCCACGCGGTATAGATCGCGTAGATATTCGTTATGCGCAGCATTGTTTAAGCCATTTTGATTCCTTGTTTATTTATCAAAAATCAGGTGTTTTTTTTGTTTTAGAAACGCTTAAGGCAAAGCAACTGATACAAACCCTGGCGGAAAAATGGCAAAGCAGTGCGCTTTCAGCCGATTATCAAGCGTTTCACCAAGCACTATTTTCTGAAACGTTGGGGCAAGATGGTGCACCTTGGCGCAAGAAAAGACCGGTAAACAGCCATGCTTATGTAGATGGCAAGTTACAACAACAGTTGCAGGCGAGTACGCAAGGTTGGGTGTATCTTAATGTTTCACACCAAGGCGTGTCTCATTATTCAGCTTATGTGCAGCTTCGTGCGCTAGGCGTTAAACGTATCGTGTTTTATTTGCATGATACAATCCCTGCTGACTTCCCTGAATTCGTCAATTTTGAGTGTCATCAACGTCAGTTAATTCAGCTTGCGGTGATGGCCAGCTGTGCCGATACGGTATTGGTGAATTCCAATTATACTGAGCAATGTTTCTCTCGATTTTCTGAGCGCTACGGATTTGACTTGCCAGATATTCAACAAATCCATATTGGCTTAGACGTGCAATTTCGGATGGATGACCAGAAACAAGGCGTGTCATTAGGCAGTTTACCGGTGCACCAAAAACCCTACTTTATTGTGGTAGGAGCGATCGAAAAACGCAAAAATGTGGATTTTTTGTTACCGATATGGGAGCGACTTGCAGAGGTGTTGCCGGCAGAGGCGATGCCTCAGCTTTTATTGGTGGGTCAACAAACGCCGCATGGTATGGCCTTGCAAAAATCTGTTAGTGAGAAGCATTCTATTCGCAAGCATGTTAAGCATTTAACCACTATTTGTGATGATGAATTGTTGATATTAATGAAGAATGCACAGGCTCTCTTGTTTCCAAGCCTTGTTGAAGGGTGGGGGATGCCGGTGGTTGAGGCGTTGAATCTACAGGTGCCTGTGATTGCATCAAACATTCCAGCCTTTAAAGAGAGTAGCCAGGGGCATGCCATTTTATTGGATATTGATAAACCAGAGGTCTGGTTTGATGAAATTCAACGTATGCTTAACGATGAGATTTATCGGCAACAATGGGTTGATAAAGCCTCCGTATTTAAAGCGCCGAGCTGGGAAGCGCATTTTGCTGCGGTTGACCGATGCTTGTTAGATGGTGCCGATCTGCGTTTGCCTCTGTCTGTACAAGCTATCGAAACTAATATCTTAGCGGTGGAGTCCATTGATAAGCAAGTGGTATCCAAAGAGATGCGTGCAATCAAACAATCAAGGCGAACAAAACGCGTAGTTAAATTTTTGAGTAAGCCTCAGGCGTTTTTGAAGGATTCCAAATTTGCAGTATTCCGCGCTATAGGTCGTTTGTTTTCTGATTGATTCGTCTTTATGCAGAGGATCTTAATTTTCCGCTATTTATTAAGCCAAGCTGCTCAAGTTGCTCGGCACCTTTGTAGCGCAGGCTGTGTTTATCTAGCAATGATGCATGTTCGTCTGTATCCCATAAAACTTTCATATATCTTTCATACTGACTCGTGATAGAAGCG
>CAKMZU010000145.1:8490-8733 GCA_929200485.1 uncultured Gammaproteobacteria bacterium
TACTTCTTCTGCAAAGCGAGATTCACAATCCTTTGGATATTTTAGATGTAGAAGGGCAAAGCGAATACTTGAAACATTTGCTGGACTTATGACATGACTACTGGATAAAAAGTCAACGGATCTTCCTTTGACTAGCGGTGTTTTCACTAAGTGGTTGCCGCGTTCTTTGCATTGCCAAAAAAACCGTTGCCGAAACCCGCCATAAATTTCAAGGTACGGCGCGTGAGAACAGGAATTCACCTG
>CAKMZU010000146.1 GCA_929200485.1 uncultured Gammaproteobacteria bacterium
AGTATCCGACGTGGATGGTGATGCGCTGACTTTCCTTTATGAGGGGTCAATCAAAGGCATTCAGATTGTCGAAGACAAACTGGTCTATCGCCCTGACTTCGATGCTGCTGGAGACTACACAATCAATATTTTGGCATCTGATGGTAATGTGCAAGTGGAAAAAAGTCTGGCGTTAGTTGTGGAGAATACGAACCGCAAGCCTTTGTGGCGAACACAAGAATTACCGCTTGCTAAAGAAGGCAGTGCTTTTAATTTTCAGTTAAGGGCCGATGATGCGGATGGTCAAGTCTTAACGTATAAAATCATGAAGGCACCTGAAGGGCTAACAGTTTCTAAAGGTGGTGAGATGGCGTGGCAGCCTGACTTTGAAATCTCGGGTGATCATGAGGTCACAGTTAAGGTCTCTGATACGGAATCTATTGTCTCAAAGAGTTGGGTGTTATCTGTTGAAAATACTAACAGAGCACCTGTGTTTGATGAAAAAAATCTGGTACAGGCGAAAGAAAATCAAGCGTATAAAACTCCCATTCCAGCCCATGATCCAGACGGGCAATTATTAACTTATACCTTGGTTCAAGGGCCAAAAGGGCTGTGGTTAGAAAATGGATCAATCCATTGGCTGCCGGATTTTGAGTCTGCTGGCAGTCATGAAGTTAAAATTTTAGCCAGTGACGGGGATTTATCCACTGAGCAGGCGTTTAGTTTAGCGGTTGAGGATACCAATCGTTTGCCTGTTATTGATTCTGAGCCTGTGGCTGTCATAGCAGAAGGGGGTGAGTATCAATACACGCTTAGTTTTTATGATGAAGATGGCGATGCGTTAACCGCTGCTTTGATCAAAAAACCAAAAGGCATGACATTAGTTGGTAAAGACATCTTATGGCAGCCAGATTTTGAGTCTGCAGGCTCTGTGGATGTGGAAATATTGGTTGTTGAATCGGGCAATGCTAAAGCAAAAGCAGAACAGCGATTTGTGATTGATGTTGCCAATACCAATCGTTTGCCCGTATTCCAGTCAATCCAAACACCTAAAGCGAAAGAAAACGCGCCATTGGCATTTAAACTAAAAGCAACGGATGACGACGGTCAGGTGCTTGGTTTTTCTGCTGTTGATGTGCCTTACGGTATGACAGTTGACGCTAATGGCTCGGTTAACTGGCAGCCAGATTTTGAGCAGGCCGGAGAATATCATTTGTTGTTTTCGGTCGATGATAGCGAAGATCAAGTGACTTATGAATTACCCATCACTGTAGAAAATACGAACCGTTCGCCTACATTTCTTACTGAATCATTAACTCAAGCCAAGGAAGATATGCCTTGGCAGCAACTGCTTGAAAGTGAAGACCCCGATGGCGATGTTCTCAAGTTTAGATTAATTCAATCACCTAAAGGGTTATTACTAAATGACGATAGGCTTGAGTGGCTGCCAGGTTTTGAACAATCAGGTCAGCATCAAGTGGCGATTGAGGTCTCTGATGGTGACCTTAGCGCACGTAAAACGCTTAAGGTTGAAGTTGAAAATACCAACCGCGCGCCAGAGTGGCCAGAAATTCAAGAGCCATCGTTAGCATTAAAAGAAAATAAACCGTGGTCTTTAACGTTAGGTGCAAAAGATGCCGATCTTCAACCACTTAACTATCGTCTGGCTTCAGAGATTGATGGTTTAACGCTTAAAAATAATCGCCTTAAATGGCAGCCGGGATTTGAACAGGCCGGTGATTATCTTGTGGATGTCATTGTCTCAGATGGCGAAGTGGATATCCCCTTAAGTTTGTCGTTGCAAGTTGAGAATGCCAATCGTAAACCTGTAATAACGTCTCAGCCATTAAAAAGGGTTGCTGAAGCTGCAGATTATCGCTATCAAATTACAGGAATGGATCCAGATTTAGCGACGGTTTTTGATTATGAGTTAATCGAAGGGCCAGAAGGTATGGATGTCTTTGATGGTCAGATTTCATGGCAGCCTGATTATGAGTCGGCGGGTTCTTATCCTGTCAAAGTTGCGTTAAGTGATGGTGAGGCGACAGTTTTTCAAAGCTTTACGTTATTAGTGAACAATACCAATCGTGCACCAGTATTTGATTCGTTGCCTGTCGAAATGGTCGAGGAAACCAACGTATACCAATATAACGTTGAAGTCAGTGATCCTGATCGCCAGCCGGTGAAAGCTAAAATAAAAAGAGCACCTGAAGGAATGGACTTGGTTGATGGGCGACTTCAACTGCCAACGGATTTTACTAGTGCCGGTATTTATCCTGTCGTTTTATCGGTATCTGATGGAGAGTTGGTGACTGAGCAAGTTTTTGACATCACCGTTATTAATAAAAATCGTTTACCTGAATTTAGTTCAAGACCAGATTTGCAGGCTTATGAAGGGGGTGGTTACACTTATCGATTAAACGCTAAGGATGCGGATGATGAAAAGCTACGATTCAACTTGCTTCAAGCGCCAGAGGGCATGCAGCTTAAAGATGATGAATTAGTGTGGCAGCCAACGTTCAATCAGAAAGGTGTGCATAATGTGACTTTGTCAGTCACTGATGGGATTGATAAAACAAAACAACAATTTGTTTTGCAGGTTGATAATACGAACCGGGAACCAACGTTTGATAGCATTCAAGATCAACGAGTCCTCAGTGGTAAATTATTCTCGTATCCTTTGGTTGCTAAAGATGTCGATCAATCACCTGTTAAATTTGAATTGATTCATGCCCCTGAGGGTATGGTGATTAGCTCGGATAATCAGTTGCAGTGGAAAACACCAAAAGATACCGAAGGGCGTTATACTGTTATCGTCAGTGCAAGTGATGGTGATCTAAAAGTTAGGCGTTACTTTGATTTGATAGTTGAAGATTATCGTTAGTGTAACTGCTTTGAAGCCTCTTCCACTTTTTTGACACACTTCGACAGGCTCAGTGCGAACGGAAGATATCCCTGAAACTCATATCAACTTTTATCCTGAGTTCGTCGAAAAGGCATGAATCCATCACCGTTCACCCTGAGCTTGTCGAAGGGTGCTTTTCATATAGCGAAATCAAGAGAGGAAATTCGGTATTATTAACGTTGGCTTAGAGTTTAAAAAGCTTGCGTTGAGCATCAAAAAAGCTTCATAAAAAACAAGAATTTTATGAAGCTTTACCATTTGTTTGGGTTTGTCAATTTATTTAAAACGAATATATTCTTCGTTTTTCTTTAATAATTTATTACCAAGTCCTTTCACATTTTTTAAATCATCTAACGATTTAAAAGCGATTTTTTTTGTTGTCCGATATTCTACTATCGCTTGGGCTCGCTTTTCACCGATACCGTCTAGGGAATAGGCTAGGGTTGTAGCGTCGGCTGTATTGACATTAACTACTTCGCCAGCAAAGGTCAGGCTTCCAAGTAGGAGACTTAGGCACAATACAAATCGGTTAATCCATGTGTTCATTTTCTTATCCTTAAGTTTGTTGAGAAAAACGTTACTTAATCCATAGCAACGATTTGCTAGAGTAAACAAGCGGATGATCATTTGTCTATTAATGATCTTAATATTTTGAATGGGTTTGAATTTTCTGAAAAATTATATTTCTTGTCTCATATTTTTTTGTCAATGAGCATGTTTATATTATCAGTGTATCGCTCATTTTTAGATTTAACCATCGCCATTATTATTCTTTATGAGGGTTGTAGTAAATAAATAGTTAACGCTAAATATCCGGCTTAAGTTTATGGATAAACAAACTTTAATATTTGGAATTGAACTTATTTTATCGCCATTCCTTCTAATGTCGCGTATAAAGCATTTTTTTTGGATAAGCAATGTATCTTTTAGCGGGTTTGTTGAGCAGTTTAGTTGCTATAATACTGCCAACAAGTGACCAAACAGGTTTTGATATTAAATCGGATGACTATCAGGGATTAGTGACAGCGCCAGAATATGATGGCTATGTTGGAGTTATTGATACCAGCAAAATGACAGACAAACAAGAATACGACCTAATGATCGCTGGTAATTTGCCTTTTAGTAATAGATTCATCGAAAGCTACCTACAAAACCAAAACTCCGAGCTAAAAAGAGCTCAGAAATCCCCAAAATCTATTTTAAAAGTAAAATCGAAGCACAGAAATAAAAATACAGACGAACCAACTAAATTTAGTACTTTAGTGTCTGATGATTGGGTAATTCCAATCCAGTATAATGGTGGGCCTGTACCTAGCTTGCCTCAACAACCAGAAAAGGCTGGTAAAATTAGATTTGGACAAAATCAAGTAAGAGAATACAACAGACATCCCGTCGAACTTGAAGTAATGCACGCTAAAGGCAAACAGAGTGATGGTCTGCCAAAGATGAAAAGCACGGGAAATTCGAGAGCAAAATCTATTCAAAAAACCCGAGAAAGGATGGCCAAGACTGGAATAAAAGGATTAAATTTTTCCAATGAGATTTAACCAGTTTATGAATAAAGCTTAGATGGATGCTTTGAGGTTGCCTTAATGTCTGACAGAAATCTATCTGATAATAAGTTTGAGATAGAATAGCAGATTTACAACTTTAGTTTTATATTTAGGCGAAAAGCTGAAGGCTGTCAGGTTTGTTTCTAATCTGCTTGATTTCAAGAATTTCAGCAGTTTGTATTGTTGCCGATGTATCGCCTACCCATCGGTTAAAGTTTTCTTCAAATTCTCTAGTCAAGACTAGCCAATTATCTGAATGAATGCCGAGTCTATCCAAAATGGGCGGCAATTTTCTATCAATAAATCCTCTTTTATCATTTCTAATAATTTTCCCTGTCAATTCAACTAGCTCAAGATAGTCAGTTAGCCGAAATGGCAACCCTTTAGGCATATCTTTTCTTGGGTCGCCGACAAAACCCATTAGTTTTTTTGGTTGCTGATTTTTGTGATTTGGGGTACTTGAGTCTTTTGCTTTTTTAGCTCGGGTTTTTATTGAGGTGTGGTTAGAGGTTTCAGGTGTTTTTGCTATGTTGGCTCGAATAGGATTTAAGTCGACATAGG
This sequence comes from uncultured Gammaproteobacteria bacterium, assembly GCA_929200485.1. Taxonomy (GTDB): domain Bacteria; phylum Pseudomonadota; class Gammaproteobacteria; order Pseudomonadales; family DT-91; genus CAKMZU01. The sequence goes on from CAKMZU010000146.1 coordinate 4,999, forward strand.
CTAAGCAAGCCGCAAGGGCTTTTTCATCAAGGAGTGCTTGTGACTTAAACCTGCCTTCCCAGAATCTGCCGCTGCATTTATCTTCTAAATTAGCTTTACGAGCAACCGACTCGTTAATCAGTCGCATATACCAGCTGATGCTCATCAATCGTGAGCGCCATTCATCGACAGATTTATCGAGTAGGATTTTTTCTACTTTTGATAAGGTATGACCACGTACAAACTTTTGGCTAACCATATTGCCTTTAAAGAGCTTATGCCATCGTTCAATAACCTCTTGACTCGTTATATTTGCCCCTTTTTCTTCATTGATATGAAGTACGACATGATAGTGATTGCTCATTACTGCGTAGGCAGCAATATCTATACAAAATATGTCAGCGAGGTCCAGAAGTTTAGTTTCAACCCATTCACGTCTGTGTTTGTAGGCATCGCCACAAAGAAAAGCGCGACGAACGCAACGTGATACACAATGATAATAAGGGGTGATAGAAGGGTGGATAAGGGTGCTTCGTGGCTGAGTCATGATCTAACATCCTGCTAATGACTCGTTAAAAGTAGATCAAGTATTTGAGTTGTCAATTATTAAGTGGGTGTCCCTTAAGGTTTCTTTCTATTATGAATGAAGAATATAATGAACTTCATTAATATTAAATTATCTAAAATCCTTCTGTGTGTTTTTGGATAGATAAAAGATGTTAGTATCTAAAGTTATTAAATGTTTAGTTCTTGTCACAGCAGTAGCCGGTTATAATTATTGTTCTGCAAATATTGTCGAAAAGATGACGGCTTTATTTTTTTTGGCAGGAATTGCTTCTGCTGATCACGACGGCTGCCATAATAAGGATGGTTCTAGGTGTATGGATTATGCGACGACAAATAGCTCAACAACAAATGCCGGGTATTCTATGTCCTCTAATATGATGGTCAGTGTAGGATTGCCCGCTGCCTTTGTGACTTATCATGCAATTAAACCAATAGTAGGTATGGTTGGTAGAGGCGCTAACGATCTATATAAAGTTTTAACTGGCAAGAATGAGTAAGTCAGTAATAGCGGCTTAGATGGGTGTCCCTTAAGAACCCTTTGGGGAGTGAGGGGGCTTAGATGGAAGTCCCTAAGGAATGCTTGGATGCGCGTTTCTTAAGATGTCTATAAAGTTTACTATTATATTTCTGAGGCCGCGGAATAGGCTTAAGATACTGAAGATACTGATGTGGATCCAGGGATAATATCTTTGCACAGTTTAAAATATATACTGTAGCAGAGTGAAATTCATTATTACGCGATACTTTCTGTAGCGTTTTGGGTAGATGTTGGATGTCTCTAGGGATTTCTTTTATTTCAAGGATTTTTGCATTAGTGAGTCTTTCGTAGAAAATATTCAAGATGCGATCCGGTTGTTGCTTTAAGGTATTTATTATGCCTTTTTTTTGATCATTATTTAGTTGAAGTAAACTGAATAATTTTTCAAGATGCCGTTGATTTTCTAGCTCATTCTGTGTGGGTAATGGCGCTTCTTTTTGTGTTGATTGTTTCCTCTTAGAGTGGTAGGAGGTCGTTACCAACTCGAAATTCAATGAAATTTCATCATGACTTTTCTGCCAGTTTGGTGATTTTTCATAAGGATGAAATCTTTCTTTAGAATGCTGATCTTCATCTCTATGTAAGGAATCCTCGTTCTTTGTATGTTGATTTTTATCTGGATTTTCCGTAGGCATTGTATAGCTTGAAGCTGATAAAGTGAGAAGAAAAAAGATGGTGAAGCGCATATCAATAGACTCTAAATACAAATCAATTAAATAGGTTAACCCCCCCCCAAGTTTTGCTGGGAGACTCTCATTTTAAACAGATGCCATTTCAATTTATTGGTTCAATTATATTTGGAACTAAAGGGGCCTTAGATGGGTGTCCCCTAAGATGTCTCAGATAGCGAAGTGGATGTCCCCTTAAGTTTGTCAATTATTAAGTGGGTGTCCCTTAACTTGTTGCTTAACTTGTTGGATGAACCAATAAAAATAAATGAATCTAATGTATAAATTAAGATCCGTATGTCAAGTATAGAAAAATCAAGCTGTAGGCAAATATATGAAGATCAGATCAGTAATTTGTGCGCTGTCAGTATTTTATTTTTTTCTTTGTAGCTCAAATATACTTGCAGTTGGAACCAAGTTTCAGCATCAAAAACATAACCGTAAAGCCGCTAATCACAGGTTTGAAAGATCTCTGGATGATATTCAAGATAAAAAATTAAGAGAGAAGGCATCAAAATGGATGTCATCACTTAGCCCTAATACTAAAACCGATGACTTTTGCGATAGTGCGCAAAATTTACTTCCTCATGCAACCAGATACAAAGATAGAACGGTGATGAAAAATCTAAATATGGCAGAGGCATTAAGGAATGTACCTGCTACCTCTCATAATCGAACGATTAATCCAAATATTGCTGGTGTTAAGAAGGAAGATACAATCCTCGAGACATGCGATAAGAATGAGTGGTGGGCGCAAGGAAAACCCCCAGCAAATTTATCTGATATTAAAAATATGTGGGAGATTGAATCACAGGGTGCAGGCAGTTATTCAGTTCAACCTTCGCTTTCATCGAGTGCGTCATCACTCTCTGGTCTTGCGACAATCACTACCCCCCTCTTGATGACAACTGAAAGCTCTGGTCATTCCTCTAGCGCAAGCAGCTCAGGCAATTCTGCACCGTCTTTTCTTCTTGTTTGCGTACTTCTATCTCAAATACGTGGAGGGAATTAAACATATTTGTTTAATTTGTAAGGGGACTATCCTTTAAGGTAGGTTCTTAGGTGGGTGTCCCTTAAGATGAGTGATCGCAGGTATTGCTTCTGCTGATCACGACGGCTGCCATAATGAGGATGGATCTAGATGTATGGGTTATCCGACGACAAATAGCTCAACAACAAATGCCGGGTATTCTATGTCCTCTAATATGATGGTCAGTGTAGGATTGCCCGCTGCCTTTGTGACTTATCATGCAATTAAACCAATAGTAGGTATGGTTGGTAGAGGCGCTAACGATCTATATAAAGTTTTAACTGGCAAGAATGAGTAAGTCAGTAAGAGTAAGTAGGGCTTAGATGGATATCCCTTAAGATGTTATGGGGAGGCAAAAATCATGGGTTATGATATTCAAATAGACGAGACCAGTCATTATATTTCGTTCAATCACGCATGGATTTTTAAACAATGGAATCCGGGCAGAGGAATAAAATGTATTGCCGGGATGACTGGTCGTGAATCCTTATTTCTTTTAGAACAATTAAACGAATTCCTAGAAACAAATAAAAGTAATCTTGAGGCAGAAAGAATAAGGAGGTTTGCGGCGTTAGGAAAAAAGGAGGAATGGGGAGGTGATGTAGGCTTTGTTATAGGAGTCATTAAATCGATAATTTCTGAGGCGAAAGCGCACCCTAAGAAAAAGTGGCTTTTCTATTAATAGCTCAGCTCACCTTATAGATAGCTGCGGTTTAGATGGATGTTCCCAAGAAGTACTTTCCTAAGAAGTTTATGTCCCTTAAGATGACTCTTTTATTTTTTTATATAGTGCATCCGGAGCAAGATCAGCACCATTTGGCCAGCTAATTACTCCGAATTCATCAATGAATGCTTTTTCGAAGAAGTCTTGATTTTCAAGAGGCTTAAAAATGTCTCCTTCAAGCAAATGCGCAATGGTTTATTCACCCTTAATGCCATCTTCAAATT
>CAKMZU010000147.1:0-5244 GCA_929200485.1 uncultured Gammaproteobacteria bacterium
CATTATACAGCCAAGGCTTCTTCACTTTTAGAGTTTTCTACTCATAGATTCAGATATTATTGTGTTTATTTTTATTAAAGAAATAAACTTTTAGGCAATGAAACTCTTCGGCATAAAACTGAACCAATAATTGGTATAGCTCAGAATAGTAAGCTGCAGTCATGAAGAGAAAAAAGGTTTTTGTATTTGTTCTATTAATGTTGCCGAATATTGTTTTGGGTTCAGTGTTAATGAAAGTTATTAGTTGCACATGTTCGGCAGTGTCGGCGGGTATTGGTGGTGTGCTTGGCGGTCTGGCAGGTGCAGTAAGTTTGAGCAAATATGAGGACGTGATTGAGAAGGGTAACGTGGAAGGAAATTTTCATTTTTCAGATGAGGAGATGAAGAAGCGGGAAAAGCAATTTTTCGCTGTCTCATATGAAGGCATAATTGAGGAACGTTTCCTGGAAGGAAATTTTCAGCCTTCTGATGAGGAGATGAAGAAGCGAGGAAAGAAATTTGTCGCTCTCTCATTTGCTTTGGGTGCAGTGTTGGCAGGAAGAGCAGGTTATCGCACTCCTCATTTATTACACCAAGCGTTAAGGGCGGCAATTACTCGCAAAAAAACTATCACTCCTTAGGAAAGCAGAAGATAAAAAGTTACCGTTTTTAGCAGGCAGTGCCTTAGCATCTGGTGATTTTTTATCGGGTAATGGTGTTTTTTTAAATTCGGCTTCCCTTAGTAGTCAGTCACCCTCTTTGCTTTGTTGGCTTTCTTTATCTCGGATTTATCAGGTGAATTATTAAAAATATAATTACTGCGTTTACCCTGTCCAGTTCAGTAACGGTAATCATAGAGATAATGAAACTTTTTCGCATAAGAGTGAACAAAGAGCTGGAATTGACCAGAAAAGTTAAGTGAAAGTATGAGTAGCAGAAAAACTTGTTTATTGGCCTTGCTAATGATTCCAAATTTTGTTTTTGCTTCGATTTTTGGAACGGTATTGGAAGTGGGGGTTTCAACAGTTTGTGCGAGTGTTGGTGGGCTGCTAGGCTGGGCAGGGGGAACTGTGGGTGGAGCAATATATGCGGGTGCCAGTGAAAAAAAAGACTCTCAGGGCAATTTTGAGTCACCAGAGGAGAAGAGGGGTGAGCGTGCAGAGCGTATCGTGCGGTACTCTGGCAGATTTGGAGCTTTGGTTGGCGCTGTTGCAGGGTGGCAAACAGGAAAAACATTATTTTATCCTGTGACAGTTACTGATTCATTGGTGAAGCGCATCAGATACCCTTAGCTGTACCCTCTCTTCTGGAATCTGCCACCCCAGTATAAAATCCGTTATGAATTTTAATTGCGTGAATCCCACTGGTTAATGGGCGCTCGTTAAATTCATGCCCTAACTTCTCAAGGGATTGTTTAAGAAAGTTTGACGCATCTTCCTCAATAGTAGCGTGCAGGCGATTGGTATTGGCAATATGCGGCGACTCAATCGCATCTTCAAGTGAAGCCCCTAAATACAGATGCTGAGTTATTGTCTTGGCAACATAAGGAATAATCCATGCGCCGCCTGGGGAGCCTATAACCAATATGGGCTGATCTTTTTCGTTAAAGATGATCATCGGTGACATTGAACTTCTAGGCATCTTTCCTGGCTCAATGCGGTTGGCAATTCGTTCATTATTTTTATTGGTAGGCATAAACGAGAAATCGGTTAGCTGGTTGTTTAATAAGAAGCCTCGAACTTGAATACGTGAGCCAAAAGCATGCTCTATCGAAGTTGTCATGCTGACAATATTGCCGTCTTTATCCACAATAGAAAGGTGTGTTGTTGATGGCTGGTTGGGTGAAGTCATCTGAATATAATCTACATCATCAATATCGCCTGCAGCGCGGATGTCATTGCTTGCTTTAAGTAGTGGAATCAAAGTTGATCGTTTTGCAACATAGCGAGGATTTAATAAGGCTTTCACTGGAATTTTAGTAAAGCGTGGATCAGCGATATAAGTATTTCTATCAGAAAATGCCAGTTTAGCGGCTTCAATAAAACGATGATAAAAGGCTGGCGAGTCGTAAGCGATGCCTTTAAGTTCAGGTGTTTTTGAAAGTAGCTCAACCATTTGTGTGATGGTAAATGGGCCTGATGAGGGCGGCGGCGAGCCGCAGAATTTGTATTTGTCGACTTTTTGGCAAAGTGGTTTTTCAATGGGACTTTGATAATGTATTAAATCTTTTTCGTTTAACAGGCCTTTTTTATTGCTGTCATTGCGAACGGCTTGAACAATATCCAGGCCAATAGTGCCCTGATAAAAGGCCTTTGGGCCTTTTGTCGCTATCGTACGGTAAGTAGCTGCGAGCTTAGGGTTTCTTAGAATAGAGCCTACGGGTTTAGGTTCGCCATTGGTTTGAAAATACAGAGCCTCTAATGCCTTATTACTAATACCCTTAGGTGATTTTGTTAATGCTTTGAGTGAGTCGTGCAGTCGTTGTGAAACAATAAACCCATTACTTGCAAGGCGAATGGCGGGTTCAAAAAGGCTGGCCCAAGGTAATTTGCCATACTGTTTATGTGCATTGTTCATCATGGCAACAAGCCCTGGGGCACCTACAGCATAGCCGCCGACCAGTGCGTCAAAAAATGGATAAGGTTTATTTTTTGCAATTAAAAAATGATTTTCATTAACAGCCATTGGTGCTGTTTCGGTAGCGTAGTCATTTGCTGTAATGACCATACCCGTTTGGCTTTTAGCCACTAATACGCGTTTCTTTTTGGAAGCAACTTCCGGGTGAATGTTATCATCCACGCAGAAAGCATTAGGAATCAAGCCTGAAAGCGCAAGCAGCAAGCAAAGGAAGAGCGGGTTTTTTACTCGGTGGGTTGCCCCGTCAGTTTTTGAAATTTGTCCCATAATTCTTCTTCGGTTTCCATTCGGTCAGGGTCGAGGGGGATACAGTCTATTGGGCAAACTTGCTGGCATTGTGGCTCATCGTAATGGCCAACGCATTCTGTACATTTGCTCGGGTCGATTTCATAAATCTCGATGCCTTGGTAGATTGCCTCATTCGGGCATTCAGGTTCACAAACATCGCAGTTAATGCATTCTTCGGTAATCTTAAGTGCCATGGCAGCGCTTTTCCTCTCTCTAGCTCGGAAACTTAGCCTTTAAGGCATTAAGGACATAAGGGTGAACAAATGTCGTCACATCGCCCCGCATGGCAGCAATTTCTCGGATCAATGATGAAGAAATAAAGCTGTATTCACGATGCGGTGTTAAAAAGATGGTTTCAAAATCTGGCAACATGGCCTGGTTCATATTGGCCATCTGAAACTCATAATCGAAGTCAGTCATGCTTCGAACGCCACGAAGAACGGCATGAGCCCCATTGTCTTTCATTAAGTCCACGATCAAGCCAGAAAAGCCAACCACTTCGATATTATCAAGATGCGAAAGAACATTTCGACAAAGATCCAGGCGCTCATCCAGGGTAAATAATGGTGATTTTTTCTGGCTGGATGCAATGGAAACCACTACCTTGCCAAACAGCTTGGATGCGCGTTCGATAAGGTTGATATGCCCTAGGGTAATAGGGTCAAACGTTCCAGGGTAAATGATCGTTGTCATAGGTGTGTTTATCATTTGCAGGATTCTAGCTAAATTTTAAATCCTAAACAATGACCGACTCGTTAACTTTGAACAATTGACCATTCACTTGTCCAAAGTATTTTTGACGATGCAAGGTTAGTGAATTGTTTAGATTCAGTGGGGGATCTTTTTTAGCGGTTTCAATATAAATGATGGCTTGATTGCTTAACGTATTTGTCTCTATTAGCGTCTTCACAATCGCTTCAATCCACTGTGTGTTGCCGTAGGGAGGATCAAGAAACACTAAATCGAAGGTTCCTGTACTTTTTAGGCGAGCGATGCCTTCGGGTAGTGAAGTTAGGATGGCGCTCGAGCGTTCACAATTTAATAACGACAGATTGGCATTGATTGCCTTGATAACTAAGGGTTCGCTATCAGCAAAAAGGCAAGAGGTTGCACCGCGCGAGAGTGCTTCAAAGCCTAATGCACCACTGCCTGCAAATAAATCCAGACAGTGGTTGCCTTTTATATTATCTTGAAGCCAGTTAAAAAGGGTTTCCCGCACGCGGTTTGGAGTGGGCCGTAAACCATGAGTACAAGGAAAAGCGAGCTTTCGCCTGCGCCAATCCCCGCTTATGATAGAAAAGTGGCTTTCTTCGATTGACGATTTTGCGTTTTTTTTGGATTTAATAGGCCGATGATTCAATTTCATTGTAAAATAAGCGATCAATTAATGTAGAGTTTACCAGAAGCGCGATTTGAGCACTAATTTCAACGTGCAGAAAATGAAAAGCGAGCGCTCTAAATACGCCAAAAGGCAGAAAGGCAAATGTATGTCCAGTGAGGAAAAAAAAGGCTTTTTTGGTCGATTTCGTCGATCAAAGGTTGAAGAAACAGCAGATCAGGCAGTCGTTGAAAGCCAAATCACCGATCAAACGCAAACAGACAATCTAGGCGAAGTTGAATCAGTCTCGGCAAGTGAAGAGGTTCTTGATCAAGCAGAAGCGTCAAAAAAGAACGTTTTTTCTCGTTTGAAAAAAGGTTTGAGTCGAACCGGGAGTGCCTTATCAACAGGATTGGGTAATCTTTTTCTTGGTCAGCGTGAGATTGATGATGATCTTTTAGAGGAAATCGAAACCCAACTTATCCTTGCTGATGTAGGTATGGATGCAACAAGGCAGATTGTTGATAACCTGACCTTAAAAGTAGGTCGTAAAGAACTCGATGATGCCAATTCGTTGTTTAACGCATTGAAAGACGAGTTGAGCCAGATTTTGTCATATAGTGAAAGTCCACTGGTTATTCCTAAGCAAGATAAGCCTTATGTGATATTGGTGGTCGGGGTAAATGGTGTCGGTAAAACGACGACCATTGGTAAAATGGCGAAACGTTTTCAATCTGAAGGCAAGCAAGTCATGTTGGCGGCGGGTGATACTTTTCGGGCTGCTGCGGTTGAGCAATTAAAAGTGTGGGGTGATAGAAATCAAGTCCCGGTTATTGCTCAGGATACTGGCGCAGACAGTGCATCGGTGATTTATGATGCCATTCAGGCAGCTCAAGCAAGAAAAGCCGATGTTTTAATCGCCGACACTGCAGGGAGGCTACATAATAAAAGTAACTTGATGGATGAGTTGAAAAAAGTGGTTCGTGTTATGAAGAAGCTTGATGATACAGCTCCCCATGAAG
>CAKMZU010000147.1:5254-5797 GCA_929200485.1 uncultured Gammaproteobacteria bacterium
CCAAGCACTTTCAGGAATTGGTAGGTGTGACTGGGTTAACGCTGACAAAGCTCGATGGCACAGCAAAAGGCGGTATTATCTTTGCTATCAGTAAGACACTTGGCTTGCCTATCCGTTTTATTGGTGTGGGTGAACAAGCAGCCGACTTGCGGGTGTTTGAATCGCAAGATTTTGTCAATGCTTTGTTTGATGACATTCTATAATAATTATTCACCTTCTTTTTAGTTAACGCTTTTTTGGGAGCGTTTAGCTCTGTGATTCGTTTTGGCTCTTTATGATACGTTTTGACAATGTAAGCAAGCGTTACTCAACCGGATTTGAAGCGCTGCAAAATGTCAGCTTTGAAGTAGATTCCGAAGAAATGGTATTTTTAACCGGTCACTCAGGTGCGGGCAAAAGTACCTTACTTAAACTGATTACGTTGATTGAGCGGCAAACCAGAGGACAGATCTATGTGAATGATCAGCCGCTTTCGCTCATCGCTAACCGCAAGATCCCTTTTCATCGCCGTCAGATTGGCGTTGTATTTCAAAATCACCATTT
>CAKMZU010000147.1:5807-7269 GCA_929200485.1 uncultured Gammaproteobacteria bacterium
TGCTTTTTGATCGTAGTGTTTTCGAAAATGTGGCGTTACCACTGCAGGTCATCGGTTTCCCGGAAAGAGATATCGCAAGGCGTGTTCGCGCGGCTTTAGATAAGGTTGGCTTGCTTGATAAAGAGAAAGTGAATCCCATTGCGCTTTCCGGTGGTCAGCAGCAGCGTGTAGGCATTGCAAGAGCGGTGGTACATAAACCGTCTATCCTGCTGGCTGATGAGCCCACTGGTAATCTGGATGATGATATTTCTAAAGATATTTTGCATTTATTTCGTCAGTTCAATCATGTGGGTGTGACCGTCATGATTGCAACCCATGATAAGCACCTTTTAGAAGTGCAAAAAACGCGCAACATTGAACTGGACCATGGGGCTTTGGTTTACCGGTAATGAAAAAGTTTACTTTCAAACAGTCCTCGAAAAAGGACGATAAAGGTGTCAAAAAGCATAAGTTTTCACCGAATGATCAGGTGAACGCCTATTTTAAAGCGCATTGGCGAGTGTTGAAGCAAACACTCAATAAATTTCGAAAGTCTCCACTCGATACCTTGATGACCTGTTCAGCTATTGCCATTGCTCTAGCGCTGCCTGTGGGTTTTTATTTGTGCCTGAACAATATCCAGGCCTTTGGCCCGCAATGGGAAGGCCATACTCAGATTTCGTTGTTTTTAAATAAGAATGTTTCCAAAGATCGTATCAGTCGCCTGGTTGAAACGCTCGATTATTGGCCAGAAATATCCAAAGTATCCATGGTTGATAAAGCCGAAGCGTTAACTGAGTTTCAGGAGGTGACAGGGCTTTCGGATGTCTTGTCTGCGTTGGATGATAATCCATTGCCGCAGGTCATCGAGTTGATGCCAGCGCAAGCTCATCGGGAGCCAAAAGCCGCAGAGATTTTATTGAATCGTTTGGAAAAGCTGCCCGAAGTTGATATTGCGCAATTGGATCTGGCTTGGGTGCAGCGTTTATCGATTATCATCGAGATAGGTCACAGGATCGCTTTGGGCATGATGTTGTTTTTAGCTTCCGGCGTTTTGTTGGTGATTGGAAATGCCAGTCGTCTTGAGATCGAAAGTCGCAGAGCAGAAATTGAAGTGGCGCAGTTAGTTGGGGCTACTAAAGCCTTTGTACGTAGGCCATTTCTTTATACTGGTGCGTTATACGGTTTTATTGGCGGTGTCATTGCCATGTTGATTCTTTCTATGGCGCTTTACTATTTAAGTGAACCACTCTCAGAGTTATCAGGGCTTTATAAACACCAGAATCGCTTGTTGACCTTAAATATTTCTGATATTTTTTCTTTGCTGACAATGGCTGTCTTATTGGGTTGGGTGGGGAGCTGGTTGTCAGTCAATCGCCATCTTGAGCGTTTGACGCCAAACTGAGAAAAAGATCCCAAAATATTTAATAAATCACGGGAACTTGCGATTTTTTACCGAATCCAACCAAGAGCCGTCTATGGT
>CAKMZU010000147.1:7279-8697 GCA_929200485.1 uncultured Gammaproteobacteria bacterium
GTTAAGATGCAAAAACGAATATCAGAAAAAATTGATACCAAAAAGCTCCAAGGAGAGCGAAGATAACAATGACTAAAGACATACAGATCGCACAAAGCTTAACACCTGGTGGTGATCTGAATGCGTACATCCAAAACATCGGCACTATTCCTATTTTAAGCCAAGAGCAGGAAAGAAATTTGGCCGATGCCTACTATTATCATAGTGATCTTGATGCGGCGAGACAGTTGATTCTCTCTCATCTGCGATTTGTTATGCACATTGCCAAAAGCTACAACGGTTATGGTTTGCCAGTGGCCGATTTGATTCAAGAAGGTAATGTCGGCCTGATGAAGGCGGTTAAACGCTTTAATCCGGAAAAAGGCGTTCGCTTGGTTTCTTTTGCTGTGCACTGGATAAAAGCCGAGATGCACGAATACATATTAAAAAACTGGCGAATCGTTAAAGTGGCTACGACCAAAGCCCAGCGTAAGCTTTTCTTCAATTTGCGTGGTGCAAAAACGAAATTGCAGTGGTTAAGCGCTGATGAAGCTAAGGCGATTGCCGAGGATTTGGGTGTCAGTGTCAGCGAAGTGACAAGAATGGAAGGGCGTTTATCCGCCTTTGATCTTGGTTTTGATGGCCCGGATGAAGACAGCGATGAAGGTGCACCTCAAGCGCCGGCTTTATATCTTGAAGATCAAACACAAGATCCAGCTTTAGTCTTGGAAAATGATGATTGGCAAAGATCAAATAATGTCGGTCTATATACGGCATTGGCCGAGTTAGATGAGCGTAGCCGCGAAATCATTCAGGCTCGCTGGCTAGATGGAAAGAAAGCAACCTTGCATGAATTAGCCGATAAGTATCAGGTTTCTGCAGAGCGAATTCGCCAGTTAGAAAAAAATGCCATGAAGAAGGTAAAAGCAGCGCTTTTAGCTTAATTTTCCTCACTATTTGTACAATTCAAACCGCCGCTTGGCGGTTTTTTTACGGTAATAAAAAGTAAGAAGAATCGTTTTATGTGGATTCTCTTATGCGAGATATTTTATGTGGATTAGTATAGGTGCGATTGCTGGGTTAATTGGCGTTGCAATCGGAGCGCTTACTAGCCATGGCATTAAAGAGCAATTAACACCTGATGCCTTTGCTCAAGTGCAGACAGCGGTTGATTATCAATTTTTCCACGCATTAGCTTTAGTGATGCTCGGTTGCCTGCTAAAAAATCATAACATTCGACCAAAGACAGGCCATCTTTCTGGTGTTTTTTTTAGTTTAGGGCTGCTGCTGTTCAGTGGCGGTATTTATCTTAAGTATTTATTGTCATCAATGGTGATGGCGCAATTTATTCCCTTGGGTGGGTTGGGTTTTATGGCAGGCTGGCTATTGTTGGCAGCGGCTGCAGTGGGTTATGAAAGAAAAACACGATAATAATGAAT
>CAKMZU010000148.1 GCA_929200485.1 uncultured Gammaproteobacteria bacterium
TGGATTTTTCTAAAGCGCTGGCTCATCAGGTGAACAGGCCATGCTTTTTTCCATTGCCTGATTTTATCATAAAGCTGGCTTTTGGTGAGATGGGCGAGAGTTTGTTGCTGTCAAGTGCAAAGGTAATACCCCAACGATTGATGGATTATGGCTTTCAATTTCAATCAATATCCATTGTGCAGGCATTTAAGAATTCATTTAACTCGACATGATGGTATTTACATTATTGTTAGCGTTTATTTTATTTTTATCATTGCCTTTAGAATTTTACCCTCACTGAAGACCATTTTTTCTTCTTCAATGATGTCGTTTTTGGCAAGTTCAGCTAACAAATCATGCAATCCAGAATGATACATGAAAAGTGTAGCATTTTCATACGTAGGTACGTGTAATATGGTTTGATCCTCTTTGCCTTCTTTACCCTCTTTGATTGATGTTGTAAAAAAATCAACTTCTGGTTGGGGGCCGTAGGCTTTTACTTCAACAGCTTTTAAGCCGTAGGGTTTGATTTGATCACTCTTATCAAGGATAAATAATTTAAAAATTTTAAGGGTATGATAATTGCCGCCTAAATCAAATTTTTTTTCAAAAACAAGATTGAAGCTTTTGGCCATAACGCCAGCATGACAAAGAGGCAGAAGTAGAGTTAAAAAAAATACAAAAAGGCTAAAAACAATTTTCATCGTTAATCAATCCTCGTAAAGAAACCAATGATAAATTTTTCGTGGAATTAAAATAATATATGTAAATATAAATTGTAAATTTTTGAACGTTCTATCGCTATATATAGCTAAGATAACCTGTATAGAGTATTTATAACCTGTTTTAGCTCTTAGTTCATCGTGCTTAGAGTCCTTGTGGCTAAAATTGTTCAGGGTGGCGGGTAAAAATACAATTAAACCTTCAAGCCATGGCATTTGATGAATATACGTCTGATTTTCGTTGTGTTGGTGTTATAGATGCATAGAATGAACGCTAAAAGTTGGTAGGAGGAATTATTGATGGCACAAATCGATCAATCAAAACCCGTGTTGGTAACGGGAGCAACCGGCTATGTTGCCGGTGTTCTGGTAAAAAAATTATTGGAGCAGGGGCTGACTGTGCATGCCCCCGTTCGAGATGCCGGTAATGCAGAGAAGCTAAAATACCTGAATGCTATTGCAGAAAATTCACCGGGGGCAATCAAGTATTTCGAGGCAGATCTATTAGAAGAAGGCTCTTATGATGAAGCTATGCAGGGTTGTGAGCTTGTTTATCATACGGCTTCACCCTTTAAGCTGGCGGTAGATGATCCACAAAAAGATTTAATCGACCCGGCGTTAAAGGGAACAAGAAATGTTCTCGGTAGCGTCAATCGTACCGAGTCGGTTAAAAGGGTTGTGGTGACAAGTAGTGTTGCTGCTATATACAGTGATAATTCTGACTTGGATAAAATCGCCAATGGTGTTTTCACCGAAGAGCACTGGAATACCGGGTCTTCGCTAACACATAACCCTTATTATTACTCAAAAACATTGGCTGAGAGGGAAGCCTGGGAGATTCAAGGGAAACAAAATCGATGGGATCTGATAACGATTAACCCGTCTTTGGTCATAGGCCCGGGTATTAATCCTTACGCAACCTCTGAAAGTTTCCATCTGATTAAACAGTTTGGTGATGGCACACTGAAAGCTGGCATGCCTAAAATGGGATTGGGAGCTGTTGATGTTAGAGATGTTGCCGAAGCGCATTATGCTGCAGGTTTTAACGCTAATGCACATGGTCGTTATCTAACCTCGGGCCATAATTCGGATATGTTTGAACTCGCTCAGGCTTTGATGTCTAAATATGGCGCGGATTACCCTATTCCTAAAAAAGTTTTACCCAAATGGCTCGTCTGGATGCTAGGGCCTATCATGGATAAAGCGGTGACACGCACTATCGTATCACGTAACGTAAATAGGCCTTTTCGAGCAGATAACACTAAGGTTAGAGATGAATTAGGCATTGAGTTTCGCCCACTGTCTGAGTCAATGAATGACTTTTTTGGTCAGATGATTGAGGCATCGATTCTATAGAATAATTATTCGTAAGTCATTTTTCTGCCTTAGCTTTTTATATGAGGTTTTGGGAGTGATTGATGAATTTTATATTTTTTCGATATGTTTACATCTCGATTATGGGATGTTTATTCTTTTCAGTTTTTTTCGCTTATTCTGGATTGGATTTATTGTTGACTGTTGTTCCGATTGGGCGCCATTCCAGTCAGGAGAAAAATCCAAAACAAGAAAAATATCCCTATCTCTACTTTACTTTGTTTTTTGTTGAAGGCCAAAATAAAAGGGAGTCTATCTATCGAACGGCTAATTTAAATTTTTCTACATCCGATGAAAAAAAATATCATACGCTATCGAGTAAATATATTGGGCTAAACAATAATCTTAGCCTGGAACAAATTAAAAAAGGGGATGGGCTGGAATTTTATATTAGAGAGAGTGTATTAAAGAAGCATAATTTAAATGAAAAAGATATCTCTGATAAGTTGATGGCTGGGGGATGCCAAACGACCGTAATCTATCAGATGAATGCGGATGCTCACCGAGCCTTAACCGTCGAAATTAGTAGTCGATTGTTTGAGTTTGAGAAGAATATTCGAAAATGTCAACAATTACCGCCACCGGAATTTAATTCATCTCAGGTGTTTAACATTTTTTGTGATCAGAAATACGAGGGTAATGAAAACTTCTCGCTTCTAGGGAGTCAAGTTAATGGCAAAAATATCGTTAGTTTTAGAGAGCGTGGGTGGCCATTCAGATTGAAAGTAATTGATGATGATGTTGATGTCAGTGTACTGTTACGTTCACTAAAAAATATAAAAGATCCTGTAGAAAACCCTGTTTTCGGTATGGTTGGATGGGATGTGAATGAAAAAGATGATGCTGATCAAGATGCAACAGATCGAGAAAATTTACTAGCCCATGACTCCGGTTTTTTGATTTCATTTCTAAATAGAATAAGAAATTGTAGCTGTTTCTGTAAGTGCCCCCACGCTTGAAATACTTTATTTTATTGTACGTTTGAACAAATTCGCTTACTGCAATCTAATAATAAAAGGCGAACAATGGTAATTAAAATGAAGTCAATAAAAAGCTACGCTGCGTTTGTTGTCTCCGTTGCTGTGCTATTTTTTTCAAATCTAACTTTTTCAATTAATGATTCTGATGCATATAATCCATTGAATGATTATAAGAAAGCGCGAGATGAATTTTTAAAATCATTGGCGTCTCTGGTCGATGTTAATGACTTACCTCTGATTCTGAGTGATACGCGGAATGATCCGAAAATCAAATACGGTGTATATGTTATTAATTTACCCGATTGTTTCAGTGGCGGAATGATTGGAGATGTAGAAAAAAAACATCTGAAAGTCGCTGCAGCGGCGGTAGAAAAGCAAGCGGCTTTATATCATAAAATCAAAAACTCAGATAAAAGATTGTTGGCGCTTGAGTTGGTTGATAATGAATCCAGCGCTGTTGATACGTTGATTTATTATGTAACCAAAGATCCATCGAAAGGGAATGTCTACTACCGCGGTATGCTCTGTACACACAAAGGTTGCACCTTGAATAATTATCATCATGACGAAATCGCTGATCTTGAAAATACAAAAAAAATCAAATTAGCATTTAAGCATAAGCCAAGGCTAATAGATAAAACCAAAACGCTAAGCAATGAAGCTGTTGATCTTTCTGGGTTAACCTTGCATAAAACAGGTGGGTTGTTTGGAAATGCAGAAATTTCAGTTGCCATCCATTTTTATCATGATGGCGCCCTGCTGCAAGATCATACGGTTATGTTGCCCTGGGCTGTAAAAGTAGGGCTGAATAAGAATAGTCAGGAACTCCCATTTTTTCAGTGGCCAGAAAATGCTACAAAGGCGGTGGCAGTGATCGTTGAAATGGGCTCAGATAGTGTCGCTTTTGATATCGCCAAAGGTATTTCAGGCATCGCTAAACTGTTTGGTGGTCTTGGTGAGAAGATAGGAGGGTTTGCTGATAAAGTGATTAAGTATGTCCATGAGAAGGAGATGAAAGACGATTATATTGGAACAGCAGTATTTATTCGAGGTGAAGTGCCTAAAGATTTATTAACGATTGAGGAGACAGCAGTATTTCATATGAAATAACTTTTTCAAAACTTATGGTATCAATAAAGGGTATTCTTTTTTAATCAAGATTAAGTAAGAATACCCCTCGATTAATTTAGTAAATTAGTGCAGCCAGTCCATCGCTTTTTTAGGGTTTTCGAAGTATTGTATTTCTCCAGAGGTGAACCAATTGCCAACAGTCGTTGCTTTTTCCAGTATTTTTTTGTTGCCATAAATCGCAATTTTGTTGAATTGCTTATTATGTTTCATGCCCAATTTAAAATCATCCCAGGCTGCTCGCAGCTCCCACCCTTCGAGCTCTGTGCCATCGAAAAAGACATTAACCTCTTCGTCGGTGATTGCATCAAGCGCAGAATCGATGACAGGAGATATTTGCTCATAATCTTCATGGGTGAGTTTGCCGATGGCTTTTAATGACAAAAATATTTCATCGTCATTATTCTCTACGCCAATGGTTAAGCCGTGTCGTTGTTCAGTCATAATTACCTCAACTTCTTTTAATAGGCGAAATAGGTATATTAATAAAAATGTGATAGGTTAATCTACTGTTTTTTTTATTTATTTAGACGGATCAATAATTTTTCTGAAAGTGAGATTGAGACGAGAGGAATTGGCATTTTTTCTTTTAGGAATGGCATGTTGCCAATGATCTTGAATATCGTCTTTCATGATTAACAGAGTGCCGTGTTTTAAAGGGATGGTAATTTTTTGTGAATGATCGCTGTTCCTTCTCAGGATAAAATCACGCGTTTCGCCAAAACTCACTGATGCGATGATTGTTTTTTTGCCGAGACTGGGTTCATTATCTGCATGCCAGCCCATTGAATCTTTACCATCTCGATACCAGTTCATCAGTACGCTGTTAAATGCCGTTGATGTCGCTTGTTCAATCTGCTGTTTTATTACGAGAAGTTCTCGATTCCAAGGGATTGGATGTGAGGTGATCCCTGAGTAGGTATAGGACATATTAGAGTCGCCATACCAAGCGGTTAAGCGAGGTAATGGCATGGTTTTACCAAAGAGCTTGATTTTATCCTGTCTCCACTGGGTGTGAGTAAATTCGATATTCCCGAGCTGTGATTGGTTGATGCAACGCCAATCTATTTCTCTCCAATCCCCTTTGGAGTTTGCCAGAAAATAATCCAAAAAATAATCACTGATTTTTTTATTAAAAAAATTCTCGTAATAAATTAATTTACCATAGGGTATGCGAATAGTGAAAAAGTTACTTTTTGCATTGCATTTAGTGGAGTAAGCATTGCCTTTAGGTAAAGAAAACGGAAGTTCTGGTTCTGTTTGATTGCAGGTATCTATCATGAATTAATTCAAACGATTCAGGTAGGGTTATTCACCCTTATTAAGGTTTTTCTCTAAGATCTGAGTCTTGATAATTATCATTATCTTACTCATAAATTGTTAAGTTTGCTCAGAATTCATTTTCTCATCATAACAGAGTCCTAAAGTAGTGGGATGATTGTTGGAACTAATACCAATACTCTT
Source organism: uncultured Gammaproteobacteria bacterium (assembly GCA_929200485.1). Taxonomy (GTDB): domain Bacteria; phylum Pseudomonadota; class Gammaproteobacteria; order Pseudomonadales; family DT-91; genus CAKMZU01. The sequence goes on from CAKMZU010000148.1 coordinate 5,648, forward strand.
ATGTCTGATAGGAGATTATAGTTTGTAGAAAATCAAAAAAATGAAAATTTATTTGTTATCCTTGACACTCTTTTTTTTTTCTCATTTTTCTTTTTCAGGTGTTGGTATGTCGATTCATTCTAAGGCAAAGGTTGTTCAATATAATGTAGAGGATGATGAATCCAATGTAAAAAATGGTAGAAAAGGCTTTGTTCGAAATATTTTTCATAAAAATACACGTACAAACAGAAAACAGGTCTATAAAAAAATGCCAACAGCAGATAAGGATGATCAGGAAGGAGTGGACCTTTATTATTTTGACTCAGAAGGAGTACCAAGGCTTAAGCCTTGCGTTGGTAAATCATTAGAGCTCTTTCAAAAAGCGGCTTGTCAGAGAATAGAAGTGAATAATGAAAAAAAGCCATTTAATGAAGACGGGTTGGTCTATACACCAGAACAAATCAATGACATTCACTTAAGTGATGTTTTTAACTCGCACCGGGAAGATTTTACTAAATACGCGAATCAGAGAACCTATGCTTTTCCTGATGTATGTCAGGAATTAAGGGTTGCTGCAATTGAAAAGGGCGAATCTCGTCTGACAAAGATAGATGAAATCACCGTTATAGATCTTGCAAACCTGGCTTATGTTAGTTTATTTGCAAAGAAAGAAGAAAATAAGACATCAGCTTTAGATAGATTCAACAAATTAAAAGATCAGTACCAGAATAGAACGTAGTCTATTAATGATCAGCTTGGATTAGCTATTATTAATCACCCCGTTAATTTTTATATTTTGAAAATAAACGTTCAATAAAGGGTTAATAATCCACCTGATAGGAAGCAGTAACCATCGAATGACTCTAAGTTTATGGTGCATTTCATTTTTATAGTCATCAAAACTATGGTGTTGAAACTTAAGAATGGATTGACTTTCTGTCGTTTCCATCCAGTGGGTATAGAATGACGTTTCTCCCATCATGTCTTTTGTTAGTTTCAGGCCTGCTGCCTCGAACGCTGTGGATAAAAATCGATGTTGCGTTATCTGACAAGATAGGCCACCGCCGATGAGATGAACTTTTCCGAGTGCTAAAGGCGTCGTAGCAGCATGGATTAAAGCGAGGGAAACATCCTTTGGGTGGATATATTCCAACGGGTTTTCTGGATGAACATTTAATAACTGCTTAAAGGTTTGCCAATCTGTTTTAAGGGTTCGAGCATCCACAGAGACGCCAATTCGGAGAATGGCATAAGGAATATGACTGTCTGTTAGTCTGGATTCGATAGCCAATTTTTGTGTTGTGTAAATATCCGTACCTTGTGTTGGATCATGGGATCGTTTTATTTGCTTGCCGCTATGGCCGAAGACAGTCACTGACGAAGGGTAGATAAATACTGGAGGCGACTCTATTAGCTTAAAGGTATTGATGATTGAAGCGGTAAGATCAATATTCACACTTTTTGCTAAAGCAGGGTTGGATTCAGTAACAGGAGGTAGAATAGCGGCTAAATGAATGATTGCGTGAAGGTTTAGAAGATTGTTTTGTAACCATTCCGACGTTTTATAGTCGGTCAATACGATTTTACATTGGTTTTTATATTTACTTGCCAATCGTTTATTTTGCTTCGATGGAATATCAACAGCAACGACAGAAAAGCCTTTGTCGATTGCCCGCTCTAAACAAACCAGCCCCAGATTGCCAAATGCTCCGGTGATTAACAGCTTCATCATATATTTTTCTTGGAATAGTAAGGGCAATGAATGCCTTCGTCATGGGCAATAGTGCCTAAGCATTGATTGCAATGCGTGCAGGCATTAATGGGCTGATGATTTTGTATCTTGCTCAGTAACAAGGGATCAGCCAATAAACTTCTGCCGAGCTGGATAAAGTCAAAACCGCTATCCATTAACGTAGTAAAATCATCGGGTGTGCTGGCACCCCCGACATAGATTAGCTTGGCATTGATGTTTTCTTTTATGATGGTTGCATACTTCTTTAGGTAAAGCGGAGAGTATGGGTAGTTTTTAAATAGTGCTTTACCACTCAAGCGAAGGATCAAGCGCATCAACGCACTTTTCTCATAAGTTAACAGGTGCGGAAGCATATTTTCTCCCCGAAACATCAGCATAGGGTTCATCGTGCTGCTGCCTGTACTGGGAATAATGCCATCAATACCATGCTTGTCTAACGCTTTGCAAAACGTCAGCGTTTCTTCGAATTGTAATCCGCCTCTGGCCCCTTCGGTAATACTGACCTTGGCAAGTAGGGGGAACTCATTGCCGACACCTTCTCGAACGGCATCAAGTACCTGAAGCGGTAGACGCATTCGATGGGTTAATGATCCGCCGTAGTTGTCGTTACGCTTATTGGTTTTAGGGCTGAGAAACTGACAGAGACCATAACCGTGGCCAAAATGAATTTCCAGACAATCAAAACCCACACTTTTCATAAAGATGGCCGCTTCTTTATAAGTGTGGATTAAGTGATGAATGTCTTTTTCATTCATGGCATCGCAAAAAAACATGCCCTTAGGAATGCCTAGTGCATTGATGCCGAAACTCGGTCCTTTAGGGCGCCTGATGCTAAGCTCGCTGTTTTGGCTAAATCCACCGCCATGCCCCATTTGGCCTGAGACTTTAGTGCCTGCTGCATGAAGATCATCGATTAACAAGGTTAATTCTTCTCGGATATGCTCACCCATGTAAAGCATTCGGTCATGGAGGCGGCCATTATTTTCAACGGCACAATAGCCAATGGTGGTCATGCCAATGCCGCCTTCTGCAATCTGTTGGTGAAATTGATGCAACTGTTGAGATGGCCTGCCGTCAGGCGTCATATTCTCGAAGGTTCCCGCTTTAATAAAACGGTTGTTAAGCTGGAGTTGATTGAGTGAGCAAGGCTGGAAGAGAGAATTCATGGCAAGCATTGAGTGTTTTTTCAAAGCTTACCATAAACGGTTCGTGACAAACTGAGAGCAGGTTTACGGTTAATACGATTGCCTAGGAGACCGTCCGAGAACAGACTGTTC
>CAKMZU010000149.1:0-402 GCA_929200485.1 uncultured Gammaproteobacteria bacterium
CTATTGGAATTAATCCACTTCAACATCACCGCCATAGAAAAGTGAAGTAGGCGCTGGGTTTATAGGCAAAACTACCGCTCTGGATGAAGAAGTTTGAGCTTTCTGGCACCTCTCACAATAGTAAGAAGAATATGGTAATTGAGAATGGCCGTTTGTGTTAGGAGCCATTTCTTCATCATATTTAGCTTGAAATGCTTTAGCTACTTTTTCAGATAAACTGTCATTTACATTCTTTAAATCAGATATCTTTCTGTCTTTCTCCTTAATTTTTATCTCTGCATCTTTATACTCTTTAGTTACGTCACTCAACGCAAGTTTCAAAGCCTCTATTTCAGAATTCTTTTCCCCTATTTCAGAATTCTTTTCCTCCGCTTGCTGTTTCAAACAGACATTTTCATTTTC
>CAKMZU010000149.1:412-4375 GCA_929200485.1 uncultured Gammaproteobacteria bacterium
CCAGCAAGTTTGCTACTTTATTTTTAAGAGCACCATTTTCACCTAGAAATTTCTTATTAGACGCTTGAATTTCACTTTTACTTTTACAGAGTTCAGCACAAGTTTTTTGATTTTCCTCACTTCTTTTAAGGTGTTTCTCTGCTTCTGATTTATTAAAATTTGCACATTCTTCCCACTGTTTAGCTGTTTCTATTGCAATTATTTTTTCGGACCTTAACTCGTCATTTTTTACTTTTAATTTTGCAAACTGCACTTGTAATTCTACTAAATAGCGACTTTCCCATTCTAGTTGAGTTAGTTGAGTTTTAGTAATCCTCCTTGGAGGTTTGCTATCCGCTGGAGCATCATCATTTCGAGCCATACTCGATTGATCATAGGGTTTACCCAGTTTGTCAGTGTTTGTTTTTTCAGAACCGTTTTCATTCATACCATCTTTTCCAATCCCAGCATTACCATCCATGGATATAAAGAAAAGAAATAAAGAAAATACCAATCCAAACAAGCTATTTTTGCATATAAACGATGACGAATGCATAACCACACCCTTACCAATTTCATACCTGTAGGACAATCACAATAAAAGAAAGTTTTAACACCAGGAGTGAAATAATTTTGCAACAAAAAAAAGATAGAAGATAACGGAGAAACCAAAGCCATATATTCCAAAAAAAATCATCGAGACTGCCTGGATTTGTCCTAGCAGTATCCCAACGAATTATAATTTCAAGCGCTATCAAAACCACCAATGTGAAAATAGCATTAAAAGAACAATGGTTAAGCTAATCCTTTTAGAAATCATTGACCGTTTAATTTAATTACCTCCCTTTATAATCTAAGGATTCACCTGATATGGCCGACCTTCTCCATCACGCACTGTAGCCTCCTCGGATTAGGATGAGTAGTGTCTGAATAGGCAGCGACCTCATTAGCGGAAGAGCAATAGCTGTATTGATCGTCAGGGCTGTATCGATCAGGTTTTACGACATTAAACGGTATGCTAACGCCACCTTGATGCGCATCATGAAGAGGTTGTCTTTACTTAATATCTAGTACCGTCAAAACCCATTTCAAACATTTTCCGTCGCAGCTCAACATTTCTTCTCTCAGATTCATCATATTTTTCTTTATTATACGTCATATCGTCTTCCACACTCTTTAATACACTAAAGTGAACAAACTCTTCATTATCGGTTATCTCAACAGAAGTCGAAGCATTTGTTCCCTCTTCGAGAGCTCTCTTTGCACCAGCTAACTCTATATCTTTTTGTTTTATCTCTTGTAGCAAAAGTTCATTGGCAGTCAGAATCGATTCAACCGTCGCTGATTCTTCTGTTTGATCGGTACCTACCGGAACGCAACTCGAAGTATTTCCACCAGTTTCCTCATTCAATGCTGCAGCCAGCCGCGTCAGTTCGGATTTCAAACTATCAATTATATTGTCTTTCTCCTTCAACTGTTTTTCTAAATTTGTAGGTTCTGGTTGAGTGTTTTGCCATTTAGCATCTAAATTATCAAAATATGATTTCCACTGGTGATTCACATTAGTTAATTCTTCAACTTTTTTCGTTTTCTCATCATTAATATCATTTAGAGTGTTAACTTCATCAGACAATTTTTTGTTATCTTCCTCCAACCTCTCAATGTCTTTAATATATTCTTTCGCAGCCTCCTCTTCAGTAGATTCTTTTGCAACCTGGTTATTTTCTCCACATTTTTGACAAAAAAATGTAACGACCTGCACAGCTAGAGATTTCTCACTAAAATAATCATCTTCTGTAGGGGGTTTAACTTCCTCCAAACCTGCATTTAGCTGCCCTACACAAAAAACAAACGATATAAACAATGGTTTTTTCAAATTAGAAACATCAAAGAAAAGAAATGTACTCACAGCAACATCCAAAAAAAACAGATTATTATTTTCGACATCAGCTATAAAGATAAGTTTTACTATTTATTCAACTCAATGGATTATAAGTCCGTTTAAAAAATATCATTAAAACTAATCTGACATGCTCCATCGTAACTACACCAATAACGCGATGACTAATTAATGCAAATTATCTAACCCAAGCAATACACTTGATGCCTAATTTTTTTAAGAGGTGTAAATAAATTAAAATGATCTTATAGTGGATTAAAGCTATGCAAAAGCACATAGCTTTCATTTCATGAAGCGTAATTTTTTATTTTGGTTTTGATACGGTAAGAATTATTGAGGCAGGTTTTGCTAAAAATGCTGTCCAATAATCGGCTCCCATTTTTTGAACACCCTCGGGAGATACAAGCAGGGGGTGAATCTTAAGGTCTACCAATCCGGCTTTCCTTGCCATTGTTTGATACGTTTCCAGAGGATAATTAAAACAGTTTAGCGTAACAATGGTTTTATCCGGATTAAACAGCTTGGTAATAAATGGTGTTCCATTACCGGCTGGCATTTGATAAATCGTTGAAAAACCATATTTATCGTAATAACCTTCCCGGGTATTCTGCTGCCCCGGGATCATATTCCCTGTCACGCCCAAAAACATTCCGCCAGGCTTGAGTGAGTGGCTGATACGTTTGAATATCGCTTCAAGCTCATTATCATTTTTTGCGTAATGCAAAAGAAATTGGCCGGTAACAATATCAAATTTTTGAGCCTCAGCCTTCTGTGTTTGGGTATCGCCCAATATATATTCTATGCGCTGGGCTTGGCTACTGTCAGTTAGATTGATTGTCACCATGCCGGTTGCCAGATCCGTTGATACAACCTCGGCTGCCCCTTTTTGGATAAATTGCGCTGGGTAATAGGCATGTTTTGCGCCGAGATCAAGAATTCGCTTACCTTTTACATCACCCAAATAATAAAAAATACTAAAATCATCCATCGTTTTTCGGATAATCATCGATTTTGATTTTTGCAAATCTGACACTAGCGATTGACTTTCATTTGGCGTTTCTGCCTGTCCAATGGCAGAAAAACCTGCGAAAGAAACAATGCAACTCAAAGTTGATGCAAGGAGATATGACAATGGTTTTTTAAGCATAGGGGATCCTAAGGTGCGAAGTTCAATCACCATTTGGCAATCAGTAAAAACTGCTATTGTGCTCAGCGGAGCATTAGATATATCAAGCCATTTCGACACAAGAAGACTCGATCAGTTTCCTCAATTTCCATTAACTATCTGCAATATTTTACGCCATCACTTTTAACGCTTGATAAAATTGAGTTAACAGCACCTAAGAGTCTTTGCTACTATTGCTTTTTATTCGACGGATTTTTTGATTTTTCCATGCCCGACACAGCTGTCTCTCAACACACCCCAATGATGCAACAGTTCCTTAAGATTAAAGCACAACATGCGGACTCGCTGGTGTTTTATCGGATGGGCGATTTTTATGAGCTATTTTTTGATGACGCCAAACAAGCGTCTGAAATATTAGGCATTACATTGACCGCTCGGGGGAAATCTGGCGGCAATCCAATCCCGATGGCGGGTATCCCCTTTCATAGCGCGGATAATTATTTGGCGAAGCTGGTCAAATCCGGGCTATCCGTCGCGGTCTGTGAGCAAATCGGTGATCCTGCTACTAGCAAAGGCCCGGTTGAACGTCAGGTTGTCAGAGTCATCACCCCGGGTACGCTCAGCGATGAAGCCCTAATGGATGAGCACAAAGAAAATCTTTTGGTTGCGGCCTGTGTTTTCGAAAAGTCCGTGGGTATTTCACAACTCGATATGGCATCAGGCCGTTTTATCGTGTATGAACTAGATAGCATCTCGGATGCTCTGGATGATATTCATAGACTGCAGCCAGCTGAGCTGTTGTTGTCTGAATCCTGTGAGTTACTGGATAACTTAGCGCCTGAGTTGACTATCCGCCCTATTCCTATCTGGCAATTTGATTTTGAAGAATCCATGCGCCTGCTTTGTCAGCAGTTTGCGACAAAAGATTTAGCAGGGTTTGGCTGTGATACGTTAAATT
>CAKMZU010000149.1:4385-8652 GCA_929200485.1 uncultured Gammaproteobacteria bacterium
CTGTTGGGTTATGCCAAAGAAACCCAGCGTGGTGAATTACCGCATATTCAATCCATCTCTCATCAAAACCCTGAACAATTGGTGCAGCTGGACCCAGCTACTCGAAAAAATCTTGAAATAGACACAAATTTGCAAGGTGGTCAAAGCCATACCCTCTTCTCGACCTTAAACCAGGCCGCAACCCCCATGGGCGCTAGATGCTTAAAGCGTTGGCTGAATCACCCACTCACCAACCTTGAGCAAATTAATGCGCGTCTTGATGCACTCGAAGCCATTGTATCCAACGTGGGTATGACGGATTTTCAGTCGCCACTCAAACAAATTGGTGATATGGAACGCATCTTAACGCGAATTGCGCTTCGATCAGCAAGGCCTCGTGACTTAACTCGCCTGCAATTGTCTTTAGCAACATTGCCTGAATTACGCGCAGGGTTTACATCGCTTGATAGCCAGAAAGTTCAAACGCTATTAAATGCCATCCCCCCATTTGAAGAGCTGGCTGATTTATTGGCACGTGCCATTTTCGAAAACCCGCAGCAAGTGATACGAGAAGGCGGCGTCATCAATGATGGCTACGATTCTTTGTTAGATGAGCTTCGTGGCTTGAGCCAAAATGCCGGTGAGTTTTTAGCGCAATTAGAAGAACGGGAAAAAACACGCACCGGCATCAACACCTTAAAAGTTGGCTACAATCGTGTGCATGGATACTTTATCGAAATATCCAAAGCCCAAGCTGCGGGAGCGCCGGTTGAATACGTCAGACGGCAAACACTGAAAAATGCCGAACGCTTTATCACACCTGAACTCAAGGAGTTTGAAGATAAAGCACTCAGTGCCAAATCCAAAGCATTGGCGCGTGAAAAACAACTCTACGAAGAACTACTCGATACGCTCAATGAACACCATCAGGCACTGCAACAAACTGCAGCTGCGATTGCTGAACTTGATGTTCTGACTGCGCTAGGTTTGTGTGCTGAAAAATTTCAATACCATCGCCCAACACTCACTGAAAAATCAGGCATTCATATTCAATCGGGTCGCCACCCCGTCATTGAACAGGTATTAACGACCCCCTTTATTGCCAATGATACTGACATCGCATCCGATGCCAAAACCCTCATCATCACAGGGCCAAACATGGGCGGTAAATCGACCTTTATGCGGCAAACAGCGCTGATTACCTTACTTGCCCAAATCGGTTCGTTTGTTCCAGCAAAATCAGCCACTATTGGCCTGGTCGATAAAATTTTTACCCGTATTGGCAGCTCGGATGATCTCGCCTCTGGCCGATCCACTTTTATGGTGGAGATGACCGAAGCGGCTAACATTTTAAATAATGCCACCGATCGTTCATTGGTACTGATGGATGAGATCGGTCGAGGTACCAGTACCTTTGATGGATTATCACTGGCTTATGCCTTTGCTGAAGCATTAGCGAATCAGATTCAATCCCTGACATTGTTTGCCACCCACTATTTTGAGCTAACGCAGCTTGAAGAAGATCATCCCGCCATTCAAAACCTGCATTTAAGCGCCAAAGAACATAACGGGGACATTGTTTTTCTGCACCATATTAAAAAAGGCGCAGCTAACCAAAGTTATGGATTGCAGGTCGCACGACTTGCCGGTGTACCGGCTGACATATTAGCCAAAGCCCAAATTAAACTCAATCAGTTAGAAGATGAAAGCCTTCAGCCACTTGCAGAAAGCTGCCATGAATCGGTTTTAACCCTGAATAATAACCCGACTGACACCGTTGCAAATGAGAATAAATCTCCATTACAGGCTGATTTTTTCGCCAGCACGGAATCCAAAGTTGAAAAACACTTAAAAAACACCAATCTTGATGAAATAACTGCGAAAGAGGCCCTCGATTTGCTTTATCAATTAAAGGCAGAGTTGTTATAATACGCAGAATTTTTATATTACAAAATAATAATTAATGACAAATATTAATGCGATTCATTCACATTAATAAATCCCAGATTATCAATGCCGACCTTTACCATATTATTGATCGTCGGTTAGCAAAGTAAGGATCGAACAATGACCTTTGTTGTAGGCGAAAATTGTATCAACTGTAAACACACTGACTGTGTCGAAGTTTGCCCTGTTGATTGTTTCTATGAAGGCCCGAATTTTCTTGTGATTCACCCTGATGAATGTATCGACTGTGCATTATGTGAACCTGAATGCCCTGTTGATGCCATTTTCTCTGAAGATGAAGTTCCAGCAGATCAAGAAGTATTCACCGAATTAAATGCAGAGCTCGCTGAACAATGGCCTAACATCACAGAAATGAAAGATGCCATGCCAGATGCTGAAGAATGGGACGGCGTTGAAAACAAACTGCAACACTTACAGCGTTAAATAAAAGCAACATTATCTAAACACAGCATCAGCTTGTGTTTAGTCACTAACAAGCTTATGTAGTTTACGCAGGGATTATTGACAGGGACGTTTTAGACAGGGATTTATTAATACCATTATCACCTAAAATAATTTAAAAAGTGATATAAGCTTCCTGCTACTAAGGGACTTGCAAAAGTAAGAAGCAACAGAACATTAAAAATAATAACAATAATAAATAAATCTGTTGGCCATGTTTATAACGAAACCATCCTGTGCAGTATCGATCACTATCGAGTCGACGTCTATTGATGAGCAGCCTCAACGCTTTTTTACAAAAGTGTACCATGAGGGCAAAGCGCTACATTCTGAAGCTTTTTATACTAAAGCAGCAGCGGATATGGCTGCCGAGTATTTTAAAAAGACCTATAGTCAAGTTTAAACTTTTGTATGTTTTTGAAAGTATCCTTCGACTGGCTCAGGATGAACGGAGAGCAATAGACAACTCATCCTGAGTCAGACACCGCTCACCCTGAGCCTGTCGAAGGGTGCCAGAACAAATCAACCTTGATTAAGTCAACGTTCCAGCGCCACACATGACTATAAATCAAAGCGCACAACTTACGCACTTTAATCCAAGCCCTTTAGCGATTAACGCATTAGCCAATAATCTGGTAAATCACATAGCCTTGCGTTTGATTGTCATCAAAGCTGCCTAGTGTGTATTCACCTGATTGATTATCCACTGACCAGACTGGTACATCAGCAATTGTTTCTGCCACCTGCAAATCAGCAACCTCTACTTCACCCACTAAAGCAATGCTCGCTTCATCGAAGATCAGGTTTGTTCCGCTGTCCATGATGCTGGCAAGCTCGGCATAATCGATCTTATCTGCTTCAGTCAATGCATCATCCTGATTCACATCCAGCCAGTAATAAACTTCCTCATCAGTAGTTACAGGCTCCAACAAAGAGAGGGTTTGCTCATCATTAGACAAGGTCACCTGGTAATCTTGACCACCAGCACCTTCATCTACATCTTGAAGATTTATCTGATAATCCAAGGCATTTTCCATCACCCCATCAGAGACTGTTACCGTAACGCTATGCGAAGTGTCTGTTTCATAATCCAGTAGGCTAGCATCTGCTACCGTAACCTGACCTGTGGTGCTATCGATGGCGAATCGCCCGCCTGCATTATCGGTTAAGGTATAAGTCAGTACATCATGTTCATTCCGATCATAGCCTTCGACCGTAAAGACTTCCGTGCCATTCAACGAATCAGGCGATAAACCACTGGCTAACTCATCAACGGCATAGGCTAAGGCTTTTATTGAGACATTATCGAGCCTGACATCGGTATTATGTACTCCCAACGTCCCACTTAAATCACTGAATCGAACCAGAACATCGCCTTCACTTATGGTTGTAAAATCTTGTGTGTTGGTTTCATTGGTAGTAGCGCCCGTTTGCGCATCCTGTGTATAGATAACATCGCCACTATTAACATCAATGACTTCAACCTTTAAAATAACCTCTGGAGACTGACCAACACGCCAAAAGTCAAAGCTTAATTCATGCTGGACATTTTTCTCTGAACTAAACGTATATTCCGCAACACCATCTGTCAGATTATCCATGTACCCAAATACCAGGTTGCCATTATCAAACTCGGCTGTACCACTGAATGTCCAACTCGATGGGTCAACATCAAATGTTCCTTCATGAACAAGTTCCATATTGAAGTTTGATGGCGCATCCGCAAGTGCCAGCTTAAAGGCCTCTTGATCAGTCACTGCACGGTGGAATACTTGAACATCATCAAGCCCGCCGGTAAAGCCAAAACCTGCGCTTGCTTGTGTACCACCAATGGTTAACGCCTGATGGATATCCTGATTAGCAAGCGTGTGATCAGTCC
>CAKMZU010000150.1 GCA_929200485.1 uncultured Gammaproteobacteria bacterium
CTATTATCCCATCATCACTCGTGCCTCACCTTCACTTAATTATTGGATTTTTTGGAACGCCGTTTGAGTTGATTTTAAATACGGATGCGTATTATTTTGCACTTTTTCCAGTGATTCAGGATATTGTTTCCCAGCATGGTGTCTCTTCTTTTTCTGCGGCCTATGCCATGATCGTTGGTAATATCATCGGGACGTTTATCAGTCCATTCTCTCCTGCATTGTGGCTGGCCATTGGTTTGGCGCGTTTGGATATGGGGATGTATATCCGATACGCATTCTTACCGGTTTGGGGGTTCACTCTTGTGGTGTTTTTTCTTTGTTTTGCGATGGGGATTTTTTAGAGATTAGAAATGCATGAAGTTAAATAGTGGTGAAGGATGCGAAGTTATATGCAGGGAATTAATAAATCATTTTTATAGATTAATAATTATGCTAGTTATCAATTTTCCTTAATCTGATTATCTAAATTATTCAACGGGTTTCTCGTGCAAGCCCTTAAAAAAGACGTTAGGATAAGTGCCATAATAAAAAGCTTAAGCCAAACACAATAAAATCTGATTTTACAAGCTAAGGAGTGCGGATGCTGGCGCTATTGCTTCATGAGAGCATGGATCCTTTCTATCAAAATATTGCTTCATTTCCGACAGTCGTTTTTACATTTTTTTTGTGCCTTGTGGTGCTGTTTTGGTTAGTTGCCATTTTGGGTGTAGTGGATATTGATGTCCTGGACTTTGATCTGCCAGATAGCGATGGTTCGCTAGGCGTCAATTCCGGTCATGGCGTTGAAAGTCCCGATGTGCTGGCAGGACTGTTGCTCAAGTTTAAGTTGGAAGGAGTGCCTGCGACGATTAGCCTTTCATTTCTTGCGTTATTTGGATGGTTGATATCCTATTACGCTGTTCATTTTGGGTATCCCTTGATACCTGATGGTTTTCTGGAATGGCTTGCAGGCGTACCTATTCTGATTGCCGCTTTTTATGTGTCATTGCTCATCACAGCGCAAGCGATTAAACCACTAAAACCTTTGTTTAAAAAAATGCAGCAGGAAACCATTAAAACTATTATCGGCCAAACGGCAATCGTAAGGACGCCGCAGGTGACAAATGCACGAGGCGAGGCGTTGCTGGAAGATGGTGGTGCAGGGCTGATTCTTAAAGTTCGATCTGAGAACGATACCATTTTTAATCGTGGCGATAAGGTGGTTCTTCTGGCTTATGACAAAGCGACAAATACTTATCTTGTGATTTCAGAAGAAGAATTCATTAAAAACGCATAACAGCTTTCAAAAAAATATAATTTTAATAAAAATGGAGTAACACATGGCGGATATTACCGGATTAGTTCCTATTGCTATCGGATTGGCAATTTTCTTTGTTGTCCTTATGGGGGTGGCGGGATTATTTAAATCCTTCTACACCAAGGTAGAGCAGGGAACAGCGTTAATTGTTAATGATATGAGCTCTCAGCCAAAAGTTCATTTTACTGGCGCGTTGGTTTATCCCATTATTCATAAAAAAGAATTGATGAAAATCTCCTTGATTACCTTGGAGGTTGATCGTCGTGGCAGTGATGGATTGATTTGTAAAGACAATATGCGGGCAGATATCACGGTTGCTTTTTATCTTCGCGTTAATGAAACTCCGGAAGATGTTTTAAAAGTCGCGAAATCTTTAGGAACATCGAGAGCTTCAGATAAAGAAGCCATTTATGACTTATTTGCAGCGAAATTTTCAGAAGCGTTAAAAACGGTAGGCAAGCAAATTGATTTTGTTCAGCTGTTTGAGAACCGTCAAGAGTTTCGTGACAAGATTGCTGAAGTGATTGGTGATGATCTTAACGGTTATATCCTTGAAGATGTGGCGATTGATTACCTTGAACAGACGCCCAAAAAAGCCTTGGACCCAACCAATATTCTGGATGCTGAAGGTATTAAGAAAATCACTGAATTAACGGCTAATCAAAATGTGCGCACTAATGATCTTGAACGTGATGAAGAACTGGCCATTAAGAAGAAGAATGTTGAAACCGTTGAAGCCATGCTGGAGCTTGAGCGCCAACAAGCGGATGCAGAAGCTCGCCAAGACAGAGAAATAAAAACCATTCAGGCAAGAGAAGAAGCTGAAACCGTTAAAGTCCAAGAAGAAGAGCGCAAAAAGTCTGAAGAAACCACGATTTCGGTCAACCAAGATTTGGCAGTCCAAAAAGAAAATCAATCACGTGAAATTGAAGTGGCTGAACAAAACCGTTTGCGAGCGGTTGCGATCGAAGAAGAAAAAGTGACTCGTGCACGTGAGCTTGAGGTGGTTTCAAGGGAGCGTGAGGTTGAGCTGCAGCGCATTGAGGCAGAAAAAGCCGTTGAAGTAGAGCGTAAAGAAATTGCCCATGTGATTCGTGAGCGAGTTGAGGTTGATAAAACGGTTGCGGTTGAAGAAGAAAAAATTAAAGAAGTCAGAGAAGTTTCTGAAGCGGATCGTTTAAAACAAGTGCAGGTGTTAGCAGCTGAAGCTAAAGCTGATGAGGATAAGGTTAAACAGGTGAAGCAAGCAGAAGCGGAAGAGCTTTCGGCAAAGCATAAGGCTGTAGAAATCACAACGATTGCTCAGGCGGAGCTTGATGCATCAGCTAAAGAAGCGGATGCGAAGAAGAAATTGGCTGAAGGGGTTCAAGCCGAAGAGGCCGCGATTGGACTGGCAGAAGCCAAAGTACAGGAAGCAAAAGCTACGGCATTTCAACGAGAAGGTGAAGCTGAGGCAGAAGTTATCAGTGCCAAAGGCGAAGCCGAGTCAATCGCTATTCGTAAAACGGGTCTTGCTGATGCGGAAATTATTGCCGCGAAAGGCGATGCAAACGCCAAGGCTGAAAAAGACGTCGGCATGGCGCAGGCTTTCGTTACTCGTGAGCAATTAAAAGCAGAGGCCGATGGTTTAGTCGATAAATTTGACGCGATGAATACGATGAGTGCGGATGCGCGTCAGCATGAAGAATATCGTATGGGGCTGGAAATTGCTCTTAAAGAAGCCTTGGCATCAATTGATGCAGGTAAAGACATTGCCAAAGAAAATGCTGAAGTTCTTGCCACGGCATTGCAAAAAGCGCATATCGATATTGTTGGTGGAGAAGAACACTTTTTCGATAATTTCGCCAAGTCGCTATCGATCGGCAAAGCCGTTGATGGCTTTGCTAATAAAAGCACGACAATCCAAAGCTTGTTACAGCATGTTGTAGAAGGTAATGGCGACTCCCCAAGCCTTTTAGATAAGGTACTTTCAAGCAAGTCGGTGAAGCCAGAGCTTGAAACAGAGGCTTGATAAGCCTTTCTGCAAAAGGAGGGCAACCTCCTTAACCTATCAATTATTTTATCATTCCCAATTTAGATGATATAGCAGGTGAATCATGTCTGAGCAGGAAGCCTTGATTGTCGATAACGCCGTCGCTGAAGGTGGCGCTTATGAAGTCATCAGCAAGCGACTGTTAGAGCAGGGCAAGCAACTTGAAGAGAAAACGCAACAGCTTAACTCCGAACGCTTAGAGGAATTTGGCTCACAGGAGTTAGATGCCATTGCGCGTGTTCGAGTTCGTACCGAGAATAATTGCGTTGCTCGCGATATCGTTCAGGTTGGCGACCATCTTTTATTTGGCTATAACGTTTTTATTGGTCTCAAAAAAGAAACTAAAGTCTCCGATGTTTTTGCCCTCTTTACACTGACTGAGCAAGATGGCAATTTTGAACTGAAGGCTTCTGATATCGATAATAGCTTTTTAGCTGATCCGCGTTTTGTCAGTGATTTTGAAGAACTCTATCGCTATTACAAGCACACGAAACTCTCACAATTAAAATTTATTGACGGCAAGTTATTAGCTGGCTTTCAAATTGGCGAGCGGCTTGAAGATATTCGTGTTTTCCGCTGGTCGGTTTCATCAGATTGCTCGACCATTCAATACATTGATAACCGAGGTGAGCGAGATATAGCCTTGCCTCCCGCCTTTAGTTTTGAATGGCAAACAAGTTCTCGAGATGACATTGTTCAGGGCAGACACCCGCATATTAACGTGTTGGATAGACTTTTTGTTGAAGTGACTCGCGGTCAATTGTCTATCAAGGTAGAAGATAATTCAGAAGCGGGTTTGACACTGCTAACCGAAGACGTTGTTGATCAATCGCAATCACTCGGTGATGTTAAATTGCAGTTTGCTCAGGTCGGGGAGTTGGTTTTATTAAGTATTCTTCCTTATAAAGAAACACAAACGCGGTTTTATATCATAAATTTTCTCACTGAAATCGTTTTGCGATGTGATGCTATTGGTGAATCCTGTGTCGAATTGCCGGAAGATCACGGCATTATTTTTCCAGGTGGCATGTACTTACAAACAGGTGAATACAAGGCCTTTGATAATGAAACCAAAGGATTAAAATTTAGACGCGCATTTCGCTCACCCAATGGCGAGGATATGTTGTTTATTTTCTATGAGCCTATTTTGGGTTTGTTAGGACTATTCTCGTATAACCTGATTGAAAAATCTCTGGATAATCCGATTTATGGTCATGGATATGCAAAAGGTGAAGATGGTCGAATCGTCATTTTTAATGCAGAAGATGAGCCAACCCGAATTCACCCGATGCAAATTTGGCAAACGCCGTTTGTATCCGAAGAGTATGCAAATCAAGCCCCTCAAAGCAATACCTTTTTAGGGCGTATTGGCAATAGCGAGGTGGTTAGAGGTATTTCCGATATTTATAGCATTTGCCGGATGATCACTAACCAGCAGGTTTCGTTAAAACTTTATGAGGAACTGAATAAACAGTCTAAACGTTTGTTTGATGCACACTTTTGGTTGAACGATAATGAATGCAGTGACTTGGCTGAGCTTATTAAAACGATCTCGCAAACAGCAGAACTCGTCATTGATGAGTTTGAAAAAGTTGAGAGCATTCGTAAGCAATCAGAAAAAGCCTTATTTGATGCAACCCAAATGCAGGCAGATATTCTTGCAACTATTCGTCCTGATAGCTTCGAAACCGCAGAAGCCTTTGTTGAGGGATTAAAGGAAATCCGTCAGCACCGTGGGCATTTGATGACGATCAAAAGCTTAAGGTACATGAATCTTGAGGCAATCAATGGCCTTGATGACGCGTTACAAAAAACCGATGAAAAGCTATCCAATAGCACGGTGACTTTTTTATCTGATGATAAAGCGCTGAACCCTTACCATCAAAAGATAGACGGTTTTAATCTTGATATCGAATCGGTTGAAACCAACAAAGAGATAACGCATCTTGTCGAAGCTATTGAGATGACCGCCGGGGGATTGGATCTACTTTCTGAGTTAATGGCAACGTTACAGGTTGATGATGCAACGCTTCGCACACGGATTATTGATGCGATCTCTGAAGTCTATGCAAAACTCAACCAAACCAAAGCGAAAGCTCAGCATAAACAAAACAATCTCGGTGCGCAGGAGGCTACTGCTCAATTCGGTGCGCAATTTAAGCTATTATCGCAAAGCATTGTCAATGGATTAGGCTTATCGACCACACCGGATAAGTGCGATGAACAATTATCTCGCCTGCTGGTACAGCTTGAAGAATTAGAAGGGCAGTTTGCCGGTTTTGATCAATTTCTTGCTGATATTATGAGTAAGCGAGAAGAGATTTACGAATCATTTGAATCCCATAAGCAACAATTACTCGATGAAAGGCAACGCAAAGCCCAGCATATCTTATCGGCTGCGGATCGCATCCTGGAGAGCATTCAAAAACGCGCACTAAAATTTACTGAAGAAGATGCATTAAATACCTATCTGGCATCAGACAGTCTGGTGTTAAAATCTGCCCAATTGGCCAATCAACTCCGGGACTTGGATGATAGCGTCAAAGCAGATGATGTTGAGGCAAGGCTCAAAGCCATTAAAGAGCAAGCCATACGCTCTCTGCGCGATAAAACGGATATTTATGAAGACGGCGGTAATGTTATCAAACTTGGCCCGCGCCATAAATTCAGTGTGAATACCCAGGCGTTAGATTTAACCTTATTACCCCGTGGTGATGAATTGATGATTCATTTAACAGGGACGGATTTTTATCAGCCGCTGCAAAATCAGCATCTGCTAGATTTAAAAGCCTATTGGGATTGCTCGCTATCATCGGAGTCTGACTCTGTTTGCCGAGCGGAATATCTTGCCTATCAAATATTGCGATCTGCCGAAAAAGGCGATGGGGTGAGTTTAAGTGAGCTGAGTTTAGCTGCTGCTGAAGATGAGGAAGCACTGAATACTATCACTCGGCAATTTGCCGCACCTCGATATAAAGAAGGCTATCAAAAGGGCATCCATGATCAGGATGCTGCCAAAATATTAAAAAGCATATTGGCGATCTACCAAAGTGCTGGGTTATTACGATTTTCACCGACGAGTCGGATGCTTGCACAGCTCTTTTGGCATTATAAAACATCCATATCCTACAAGGGGTTGAATCCGAGATTTGATACCTTGGTCGAAAGAGCTAAATCAGCAAAACAGATGCATGAAGCCTTAAATAGTTCGGATGCTTTGAATTTATTAATGGCCGAATTAAAAGAATGCATGGGCGAATTTTTTTCAGTTTTCCCAATTCCAGATGCCGATGAGTTGAGGATAGCGCAAGGGGCTGAATATCTGGTACTGGAATTAACATCAGATAACCTAAGCTTTATCACCAGCAAATACGCTGAAGAATTGGTTTCCTATTTTAAGCAAACCCTAAGCACAGAGGTCTATAAAAATTTCATTAGCGTATTAAATAAGCAGGTGGATTCACCATCAGACGCTTATCAGCTCGTATTATCCTGGTTAGGCGCATTCATTAAAGAGAAATCGCTTAAACGCTTCGAGCACTTTTTGCCTGAAGCGGTAAGCCTTATCATTCTTCCTAAATTAAAACGTACGCTTACTGAAGTGGATGTGCAGGTTAATGTGTCCGGTTTATTAGGAGAGCATCCCCGAATCAATCAACAAGGTCTTGAATTTTCATTGGATGATTTTATCTCAAGACTGAATACTCACGAAAAAGTATTTATCCCGCAATATCAGCGTTATCAAAAGTTGAAAAGGCAAGTTATTGATGATGAGAGAGCGAAACTTCGTTTGCATGAATTTCAGCCTCGTCCCTTAAGCTCATTTGTGAGAAATCGACTAATTAACGAATCGTACTTGCCAATGATTGGCGATAACCTGGCTAAGCAAATGGGTACAATCGGTGACAATAAGCGATCGGATCTCATGGGCTTGTTGATGATGATCTCGCCGCCCGGTTACGGTAAAACCACCTTGATGGAATATGTGGCCAATCGTTTAGGGCTCATATTTATGAAAATCAATTGCCCCTCAATTGGCCATGAGGTGACATCCCTTGATCCTGCTCAGGCACCGAACGCCACAGCGAGTGCAGAGTTGGTTAAGTTGAACCTTGCCCTTGAGATGGGAAATAACGTGATGCTGTATCTTGATGATATTCAGCATACGCATTCAGAATTTTTACAGAAGTTTATCTCACTGTGTGATGGAACAAGACGCGTCGATGGTATTTGGAATGGGCAGAGCAAAACCTATGATATGCGCGGAAAAAAATTCTGCGTTGTTATGGCAGGTAACCCTTATACAGAAACAGGGGAAGCCTTTAAAGTCCCCGATATGCTGGCAAACCGTGCGGATATTTATAATCTTGGTGATATTTTAGGTGGTATGGAAGAAGTCTTCAGCTTAAGTTATATCGAAAACAGCCTGACATCTAACAATGTATTAGCGCCTTTAGCGCTAAGGGATATGCAGGATGTTTATAAATTGGTGGATATGGCAAAAGGCAAGCCGGTTCCTGCAACGGATTTATCTCATGCCTATGGCGGCTCTGAGATTAATGAAATTACATCGATTTTAAAAAAATTATTTGTTGTTCAGGATGTCATTTTAAAAATTAATCAGCAATATATCGCATCAGCGGCTCAAGATGACAAATATCGCACTGAGCCTTCGTTTAAGCTGCAAGGCTCCTATCGAAACATGAATAAAATGACTGAGAAAGTCTCATCGGTGATGAATGATGATGAATTAATTCAACTGGTTGATGATCATTATCTTGGTGAATCGCAGCTATTAACCACGGGCAGCGAAGCGAATTTATTAAAGCTTGCTGAACTGCGTGGTACGTTAACATCGGATGAAAAAAAGCGCTGGGAGCAGATCAAAAAAGACTTTTTACGCAATAAAGCCTTAGGTGGTGACGAAGCTGATACCGGAAATAAAGTCGTTGCACAATTAGCCGATTTGGTTGAGCAAGTGCAGTTGTTAACGGCTCAAACTGAAACAGAAGGGCTTGAGGCTCAGTTGGCCGATTTGGTTAAAGGTGTTCAGGCTATGGCGAGTGTTAGTATGAAACAGCTTAACATGGAAGGGAGCACTCTTCATTTAGATGAAGCATCTCTGGATGCAATAACGTCGCTAATTCAACCTCAGCCGGCACAAGTTGAGGTGATTAATCAGCCCATGCCTGGTGTTGATCAGGTATTAAGAGCAGTCGCTGATACGCTGGAAAATACTATTGCCCCGATGATCAAAATGCTGGATCGGA
>CAKMZU010000151.1:0-2846 GCA_929200485.1 uncultured Gammaproteobacteria bacterium
ATCTTAAGATAGACCAATTACAAAGTTATGCGATTTGGTTGTGAATCCAAGTTATAAACATCGTTGATATTTAGATTTTTTTGTTTTTGTCTTTCTAAAACTAACTCTGACTCTAAATCTTGTAAATCACGATATTTGTCGACCAATGGCTGTGGCAAAACCTTCTTTATACTTGAAACATTGAACGCTATGTCGCGCAATGAGTCAACACTCTGCAAAACAACACCGAAGGGGCCTTTTACTTGAGCAAAGTAGCATGCAATTTTTTCTTTTGTAGACCAACTCTCCAGGCCGTGATCAAACCAAGGAGAAGGGAGAGGAATTTCGGCACCGGCGAGCAGATTGTCGATATCCGATTCAGTAAACCCAGAAAAACCTCGCCATATAGGAGTGTCTCTGCTTTGCCTTATTTCTGAATATAGCGAGCTGCCATTCAACAATACAGATAGATCTTTTTGCATATTCGAGATGCTTCTTGGCAACCATGAGTATTGGCTCCACCAATAAAGCGCTATTGCTAGATCTTGTCCTGTAGGAACTTTTAGGCTGCTGTATTCCCTACAAAGAAGCTTGTCGTTAAAAGAAGTCACCTACCCTATCCTACCTGCCATAACCCAACATTTTTACTAAATCCAGTGCGCCCCTTGATGTTAATAATGTGATGCTAAAACCTTCCTTTTTGTTTAGCTTTTACGCTATGTAATGAGCTTATCAACTGATCCTCTGTGATGCCATCGTATTCGGTACGAAGCTGAGAAATTTTTTCAAAATCAACAAGCCCCAGCTCAGGATTGAAGCTACCGTTGAATTTCCAGATAGTATTACCCCATACGACTGGAACCGGCGTTTCGCCTTTGCCAATATCGACGCTGAATTTTGACTTATAGGGGCTCGAGATACCGATACCGAGTTCCATTAGTATTGCTCTATCAATCTCATATTCGTGCTGATCATAAGAGCATGAAACAATAGTAGACACCGAATCCAGCAATTGCATGATGCCATTCTCATCATCCGCCGATTTACTTGGTTGGTCGAATACCCACTCACTCCAATGCGCTTCAAAGCCGGGATGAAAAATGAAAGCAATATCAAAACCCTCTATGTCGTTTTCTTCACAGAAAGCACCTAGATTGCATTCGTGAATCTTTGCTTTTTTTGCTCTTGAAATCCAAGTGTTGGGATTGAGTTCAAATGGTAATTTAACTAGTGTTGGGCATACCATCGTGATATTTACCTGCATATCAGACCTATTCAATAACTTGGGTATTAACTGATAGTACGACCCACTAAAAGCAGCATCGAAAAGCTCAGCCCCCACAAGAAGAACGTCCAATTTATCCTTTGAAAAGACTTTTTTGTCTCTGTGAATGTATTCGGACATAATTGCCGCCGGAGCTACCAAAGATTGTGACATCTCGAAGCTAACGCCATCAAAAATGCCAGGCGTATCTCTGGCAACCCTCTGACAGAGACACGCAAGGTTTTCGCTTTCAGTGATAAACATAAAATCTAATCCTTTTTGGTCAGTAAAACTGCTTATATACACTCATTGAGTGTATTCGCAAGCTAAAAAACCATTTTTTTGATTTAGCTTTTTTGAGCTTCTAGCCCACCCACCAAAGGCGACTAAAAATAATTGGTTATGCTCTGGGCGTGTCAAATAAAGTTAAAGGGATGTGATGCCATCCGACGAAGTTTTCATTCTGATAGGCTACGATACGCGCTTAAAATCAAAGGACAAATTGGCGCGATTCATTGCGCAATAAGATCAGATAGGATTTACTGAATTATGGCGAAAAAAAACAAGTTTACCTTATATAGAGAGACGACTAAAAATGCAGGTGGGGCAAGTGAGGATATCAATGATATACCACTGACCGGCATGGATCTTCTTCTCAATGATATGTTTGTGAATCACGTTTTTTTATACCGCGAAACGCTTAATATTAACGTTCTTTTAGATGCGCTTACGAAAGCGTTAGTCCTTTTTCCGCAGCTCTCTGGTAGGATTTATAGCGGGACAGATGGACTCCCCCATATAAAATGCTCAGATCACGGATTCCCCGTGACAGTCATTAACAGCAAAATCAGTATTGACGAACTTGATCCTGACGACCCGATCAACCCAATTTACAAGAAGGTCACGACGCACAACATACCCAGTTCGACACTTGATAGGTCGGGACCGGTAGCTGCCATCAAAATTACGAATCTGTCAGGTGGCGGTAGTATACTAGCTTTCGCACACAGCCATATAATCGCTGACTCATCTGCTGCATTTCAATTTTTACACGCCTTTTCAGACATCTACAATGGTGAAAAGGTAAATATCTCAATGCGAGCGCACCATAGAGAATGTTTCAATAGGCTACACGCTGGGTTCGACAAAGAGATGAAGCCCGTCGGAAAACGTCCACAATTCAAGCTGGCAGGGACTATTGAAAGCTTAAAAATTTTTGGAAAGCTTTCAATTTACAACATAAGAAATCGAACGCAGAACTTTCGATACACAGCAGAAGAATTAAGACAATTCAAATCGGTAGCTCAAGCGCAAGTGAAAAAACAATCGCCAGCAGCGTGGATCTCAACACAAGACGCTCTCGCGGCACACATTTTGAAAGAGATTTCATATAGCCGCGACGAAGGTAGCGTTAGCAAAATAGTAAATCTCATCAACTTTCGATCCCGAAACGATATTCCCCTACCCGATGAATATTTTGGTAACGCTATAGTAGACCGCGCTCTACCAGAGTCCTTCTGGCAGACAAAAAACATACAAAAGAGCAGCCTGGGGGATATTGCAATCGCATTCAGGGAATTATTCTCGCAAGTGACAAAATCTA
>CAKMZU010000151.1:2856-7393 GCA_929200485.1 uncultured Gammaproteobacteria bacterium
GCCGAGAGCTGGCTTATCTTGATGGCCTTCTGAAAAAAAGAAAAAAAGAAGCCGTCGTAGGTGTTGGGCTCGACGTTATTGATGGTGCCACCACTTTTAACAACTGGACATGCTTTAAGGGCTACGACATAGCTTTTGGCTCGGAACCTGTCTGGTACAATCCTGTGCTTTGGCCTTGGAGTAATTTCATACACTTTGTCAAACAGCCAGATGGTGCTGTTGTGGCACAAGTGCAGCTACCTAAAAACGAGATGCGAAAGTTCGCAGAGCGCTACACAAACGCATCAAGCCAGAGCCAAAGGATTACTGGTACATCTGCCGCTTTTTAGCGGCTAAATGATCTAATTTTTTCTTTCCTGACTTGATAATCTGTCAATTTCTCGATTAAGCAAACGATCTATCTCTTTCTGATTTAAGTCTGTACTCCTAACCTGTGAACCTATCCTGCGTAGTGACGAATTTGAGGGGTAGCGGATATTACGAAGATCGGTAGCATTAACTTGAGTATGACCACCGAACAAGCGGTAATACTTATCAAGCAATGTCGAGTTCAGATAGATATAAAGCCCAAACGAAAGCTCTCTCTCCAAACCAACCTTCCCTGCATGAAACACATTGAGCTTATTCTCAAACCCAATATACGCACCTGGTAGCGATGGATCGCAAGGCGTCGCCACGATACGACGCTCCTCCTCTTTGGCGCTAAATCGACGTACAATGACGAAATACCCTTTGTTTTCCCATACCTTCGATATTGATTGGTTTGAAATTGATATGGCATTGGGCTTCTTTGAGTCTTTAGGCCAGTTAAGCCCTCCCGCACTTAGGTGGACTGGGTATATCAATGGTACAGCCCCCTTTTCTATGTGCTTTCGTAAGTCGTCTTTCAGCCTGAAGTCGACGATTGGGCCGGTGCTAACCTGAACATTCAAATCGTCAAGCGTTGCGGAAAATGCACTGATTCGATCAATAAATGCTTGGTCTTTCTCGTTGGCGGGGATATGAATGAATTGTTCTTTGTCATTCGAATGCACGACGCAATCGAATGGAACGATGCGTGTCGTCATGCCTGATGCGGCAACAGCCCCGCTGTCCTTGTCCACACTAAAATCCGCCAATGCACTTGATGTAATTTTTACATCGCCTTGCTCAACACCTTTGACCAAATGCAAAATAATATTTTCTTGCAGCACGCCATCGCCTTTAAATGCGTTATTCCGACTGTCAAAAACATGAATGTGTTTGATTGTTGTTTCTCTTAGCAGGAACTCCCTGAACGCCTTATAGTAGGCCCCATTACAAAAAGACCTTGGTATTATGGTTACTAACTCACCGCTCTGTTTAAGCTGCTGAATAGCAAGAGCAACAAAACCGGTGTACAGATTCACGGTCTCCAACCCTGTACTTCTGAGTGAGTGCCTATGCTCACTGGCCGCAGAAATCTTTTTGTAAGGCGGATTCATGATACAGTGGGTGAACTGCTTTAACTCACTAAAACGACCCGTATTATTACCAGATTTGAGTATGTAATCGGCAAGAGTAAACGCTTTGTTAAACTGTATACCGGCCTCTGCTGCCTCTGTTTGACAAATATCTAGTGTTTGCTCTGCAAAGGATTCTAAACGCTCCTCAATATCAACAGCATCTACCGACATTAACTGTGTGCGACCGCGACGGATGACCTCCGCAGTAAACGCTGCTGTCAAGGAGCCGGGGCCGCAGCCAGGATCAAGCAGTCTTACGCAGCCTTCTATATCATCGAAAAGAGAGGCCATAAAAATGCCAATTCTGCTGTCCGTAAAAAACTGCCCTAGACTGCTCTTTTTTTCAGGGTCAAGTGCGAAATTTGCATTTTCTCTAATGATATCTGCCTTGTCTAACATTAACTCTAGTGACCTTCTTTTGAAATAAAACAACTAGGTTGAGGCAGGACTAATCGGGTTGAAGATCCTCACGCGCCGGTTCGGCACCAAGATCATCAACATCAAAATGCTCGAATCGCGCTCGCATTAGATCAACGACGTTCTGGGGGACGTTGTGAATATTTTTATAACTCCCCTCAACCGTTATAATCGAGAATGGGTAACCCATCGATATGTAGGGCTCAATTTCCCAACGACGGATAAAGGTATTGGCCACAACAACGTCTCGACCCTCTTTAAGAGCGCTGAGCGCTTTTTCTTGGCACCAAAGATGCGCCTGTTTTAACTTAGAGCGATCGAATTTATACTCACCATCTTTTTCAAAAAACTGGTCAGCCTCGCAGAGAACGTGATCAGGGTATTCGCGTTTCGCCATGGTAGTTTTACCAGCCCCTGAATGTCCTCTCAAAATAACGATGGTGGGCATATATATCCTCAAGAAATGAAAAAACCTATTTATAGAGGTAATGCTTCAAAGCGACAACTCATCCTCAACGCTGAGATTCCTGGTCGGCCCTTGTTTGCTGAACTCATAGAGCTTCTCAGAGATATCTTCAATAGTGGCGTGCATGAACGACCCGACTTTTAGAGATCGGCATTGAGCTTGACTGGCTCGCTCGGAATTCGATACAGTACGCCAAGTGTCAGTCGAAGCTAAACTAAAAGACTTCGAGATCAAGCCGTCTTTCTCTGTGTCGATGACAAACTCTACTGTGTGCGACGCACCGATTGAGCCGTAGCGGACCGCAGGGGCGATTCTTAATGTGGCGGTTGAGCCAGGGCGAATCTTACATAAAAAATTAAATGCGTGGGTATCACGTATAACCACCCCTTCCTTCTCAAGTAAGTCAGGCACTGACTCTCTAGGTGGGATTCGGTCAGGGTTAGGTTGGATGTTCGATGCGAGATCAAGCGCTTTTTCGTGAGAGATTTTCTCAACAGTACCCACATTGGTCGCAGAGCAGCTTAAAAGATAGTGGCGGTCGTCAGGTTTTGTTGACCCTTCGATCAGTGAAAGATTATCACTATGGCAAAGAGTTAAGTACGAGCCACAACCGTTAGATTTGAGTGTCCATAACCACTTGTCACCCGCGACTGTGTCGTTTCGCAGGTTGCCCAAATCAACAACAAATATATCGTCCTTATAACTTCTCAGGAAATTATCATTGATCGCTTCCCGCGCAATCTGTGAGATTGCGGTGTCTAACTGTTGCTGTTTAGTCATTTACGAAACTCCCTAACCACGATATTCTTTATATATTATACCGTATAACATAAAGCATGTTAAATATAGAGAGTGCTACAGTGGTTCATTTGTGTAAAGGATTGATCTTGCAACCATCATAGTATAGCCATGCTGCTCACGTTTTGTGTCAGAGTCTGCTGAGCCCGGCAGAAACTTCAAATATTCGGTGCCCTCAAAGGCGTCCATGGAAAGATCCAGACTACTAAAAGCGCTGGGCAAAACATGCTCAAGAGCCGTAAGTGCTCGCTCGTAAAACATATCTGAACCAGAGGCGGCTTTAGAAAGATCCAGCCCAAGGCGCTTTGCTGTTTTCAGGATGTGCTTGTTTTCGGCTTCTAGCTCGTCCAACCTAGCCATACAGCCTTCCAACTTATGCCTCAGAAGCCGCACTTCACTCTCGCTGTACTCTAACTTCGCCTTAAGCTCACCATTTTTCTCGATAATTTCAACGATTGTTTTTACATCAATTTTTAGATCATTTCTTTTAAACATTGCGATAACCTATTAACGTACAATACCATAAGGGCTCCCTCGATTCTCTTGCGAGCCAGGCCCATTAATTAGAGATAGAGCATATATATTATATCGATAAACTATTTCGTCAAAAAAAAATGCAAACGTTCTGAGTGTGCGAGTGTACTGACACAGCAACCTCACTATTCTTGAATCTTGATAGCCCTGCTTGAGGCATACTCGCGTGGTGGGTCAACAGCAGGCGGCTCGCTGGGCAGCAACCGGAGAGCTATTGTAACAGAGCTCACCAGGACAAGAGCTGAAACTGCGGCGATGGTAGCAGTTGATACCCAGGCTCTTCTCCGTTGAGCATTGAACGCAAGCATAAATAACAATTCACCTAATGCCGACCGCCACAGGTTCGCAGAATCACTACCCACAGAAGAGTGTTTTATTCTATCGATCGGGAATAACAATCGGTACTCAGAGATTAACTTGTCGGCACAGTCAACGCCAAGATAGTCGCAGTAAAGCCTAATGTAGCCTGGGACGAAGGGGCCGGTCGGTAGCTCATCCACCCGCCCTTCCTCAAGAGCCCGTATGGTATCCGGCTTCAAATGGAGTGCTTTTGAGACAGTGTCTATTGACAAATTCTGACGCTCTCGATATTGTTGAAGAGCGTTAAATAAGTCTTTAGTTGATCTAGTTAGTTCCGTTGTATACATCAGTCAAATATTTTGGTGTGGTGCTCTCTAAAGAAAAAAAGAAAACATATTAAACATTTAATTTGTGGTATATTATATATAACTAGCGCACTTTTTCCAGATAAGAAGGTGATCCCATGCCCATAACCAACCAACGGAAAGTCAATGCTGAAAATGCCACGATCGAACAGTGGGACTACTTCTGGCGTTGG
>CAKMZU010000151.1:7403-8579 GCA_929200485.1 uncultured Gammaproteobacteria bacterium
TTGGCTACATGACCCGGTCGGTGACTCAGAAGCAAGCAAGTTTACAAAAGAACGACTCGCAGCTAGAGCAAGAGACATGGAAGATCGGGGGTACAGTATCGACGGTCTTACGGTTGAGGATGAGATTGAAAAACATATAGTGAGCATGGTTGAGAGAGATCCAAACGTCATACAATTCACCGCAGACGCCGCATACATCAATACAAGTACCGGCAACGACACTGTAGAGGTATTCTTCAAAGAAACTTACGAGAGAAAGCTCAAAGACGCAGTTTACGGTTTAATGCTGCTTACTACTGACAAAATAACTCCGCCTGCAATCAAGGCTCACTACACCGAAGAGTCTCTCGATATAAAGGTGCTTTCTGACAAAGGCGTTATCAATACACCGCTCGGGGAACCCGGCCTGGTGAATCATGAGAATCTTGGCTGGCGGCTTAGTGAAGAATTGGAGGCGCAATGCTCACCCGATCTGACGCCTCTGCTTAACATGTACCTGAGGGAAATTAACACCAACTTCGAGATTTGCGCGAGCTTTAATGGAGCAGAAAATACCGCAAAGAACCCAGAGCTAGAAATATCTGACTTCGGGCAATGAACACACAAAGGAATGATAGAAGCTTATGCGCCTAAATCAAAAATACTCGCTTCAAAAACTGCTGAAAGGTTTTATCCTGGCTTCAACCATCGCTGCTGCAGGTTGTAGTAATAACCCTGCAAGCAAGACGATTGCGCACGCAGAAGGCGATCAGGGGCTACCTCCTGCTCTAACAAAAAATGCCAAAAACCTGGATACGAACGAAAACTCGGTTCGTGATGATATAGAAAGAGAGATATATCTACTTAATCAAACGCTGGATAGAGAAAAATTCTACCCGGGATTATATGAAATGCAGATAACGCTAGCGAAAGCGCTATCAAAGAGAACCAATATCGCCAAAATGGAAACCGTTGCCATCAATCAGGCAATAAGCGCCCTCTTTGAATATATAGATACTGTAAATGAAAAAATGAGAAATGATGGGGTAAAGGTACCACCCGAATCAGTTGTCTATCGTCGTGATATCTACCTGCTTTATTACAATATTAAAAAAGCGTACGAATCCGAGCACACAACCATCTAAGGGAAGCCGAATTTAAAAAAATACCATTACCTAATAAAAAGTCACCGGATGC
>CAKMZU010000152.1:0-2415 GCA_929200485.1 uncultured Gammaproteobacteria bacterium
AAAGATTATGGATCGAGTATTTTTAGTCACAGGATGTGATCTCACTATAAACAAACAAAATGAGTCCATATTCGTCTAGAAAGGTTTCAAAAAACTTTTTATTGTAATAATCCCCTGAGAATTGATTACAGTGTAAACGAATACTGATTGATTTTGACGTTTACCCGAACAAACGAACGTGTTCGTTCGGCTATTTTGTTCGGATAGCTTTCTAATAGACAATAGCTAATGGGTAATAGAGAGAGAATGAGACCGTCCGAGAACAGACTGTTCGGTCTGAATTGCAGGAATTTCCCAAAAAATTTACCCCAAACAAGGAAAGGGATTGATTACACTGTAAACAGTTTTCCGCCTTTAGTGTTACAAATTGGAAAAAAAGCACCTACGCTAAAAGCTAACGATCACACCAACTCTGTTTTTTGCCCCCGTTATAGGGATAAGCGAGTTTTGCATCTAAAAGCTTTCTCTTTAGGCTTTGGCCGTTCGCCCATACATCAGCAACGATTCTAAAATACTTGCCTCTGCTTGGGTTTCTTAGCTCAACACTGCCAGTATTGCGCTTGACGAACTGACTTGTCATTAACTTGGCCTGCTGCGCTAATACTTTCTCTCTGTCGCATTTTCCTCTGATCTCTGGCGTATCAACACCCGCAACTCTAATGCCGATATTCTTGCCTATGAGGGGATGCAGGCCGTTTATATCAACTCGGAAGGTATCACCGTCATAAACGCTAATAACTCGCTCAACGTGTAGTGTGTTGCTTGCAAGGGCAAAGGCAGGAATTAATAAAACTGTAAAACTTATTTTTATAATTGCGTTCATAGTTAATTTACGATTACACTCTAATCAAGTCTTTTAATCACTTCATCGATTGATTCTTTTGCTCTCTGGCTATTGCACTCGGCAACTCGCCGACAATAAGCATTAGCCCATTTTGCCGCGCCTTTTGCCAGTGGATCATAGCCATTCAACTCGCTAGGCTCTTTGAACTGCTTGCAGCGTTGGCAACGTGGCTTGTCTATTCCAGTAATGCTACTCATTGATTACACTCTAATCGATATTTTTTATTATTTGGGTGTATATTGCCTCTTGAGGTCGAACTTGGCTTCCATTGACCACTCACTGTGGTTTTTTTGTTTAATCTTGTTTGCCGCTCGATACTCATTCGCTAAAAAATGGATAACCTGACTGATATTTTTCAAATCCTCTTTTTCTTTGACGATTTGTAGAAACTCAGCAAACGCTGGTTTAGCTGAAAATTGAATTTTTTTCCTGCCGCGATTGTGCAGCGAGTTAAATTCCTTTTGCGCGACTCTTAGCTGTTCTCTGCGCTTTTCTTTCTTCTCAAATTCGTTTTTTAGTTCTTTATCTGATTTAGCCATTGCGGTTATCTGCCTGTTTACAGTCTAATCATGCTAATGAATGTTTACACTGTAATCAAGTTAATTATTTTTTACTTCCTCAAATATTCTTGTAGCTCTGGCCTTCCTGCCAAAAATTCATAGCTTTCCCTGGTTATCTCTATGCCAAAGGTGATTTCGCTATCCTGAATAGTGACTATGTAATGGAGACGATCGCCCTTTCTGCATGAGGCTTTGCTCAACAGAAATTGATTCTTCTCAAATGTTCTGCTGATTTCCTGAAAACTAAACTGCGAGAGTTCGTATTTGTTTAGACTGACTCCAAGCACGTCGCCCGAAAGGGTTTCGACTGTGAAAAGGTTTCTGACTTTGCTCGTTAAAAACGTGAGATTTTCCTTCCTATCAACCTTTATGCTTTTTCTCTCGCTTGCTGCCTTTGAAAAATTGATGATTGTCATAATTGACCTGTTTTCAATAAACAAATAAGGAAATACCAAAACGCCATAATAATTGATTAATCCCGCGAGCGCAGCGAGAAGGGGAGCTTGTGTAGTTGTGGGCAAGCGAAGCGAAAATGACGCAGTCATTTTGTCCATCAAATGCACAATGTTGTATTTTGTGGGTATGTGGGCAATAGGCGCTTGCGCCCAATCGCGCAGCGATTTTGTCCATCATATCCACATACAAAGAGGGTCGCTCAACTTCAAGGATATTTTGCTTCGCAAAAGCGCGACACTATCCTGTGCACGAGTTATGAAAATTCGCAAAGCTGCGCAATGCGAAACACTACGTTTTTTCACAACATCGCACACAGGCTATTGATCGCTTATCCATTGAAGTCACTCCCTAACAAAATTTATCAATCATTTAATGATTTCCTGATGATTGAAAAACACTATAAATATTAAGGTGGCTTTGCTCAACTTTTGCAGATGGGCTGTAACCCGCGAATACACTGGGTTTCAAAGGTTTTTTGATTACCTTTTTCTGCGCTTCTGTTTTGCGGTTAAATTCTCTGATTTTAATGGCATGATCGAGCACCTGATCGAGCAC